>JANOIS010000117.1:0-3105 GCA_031407755.1 Chloroflexota bacterium
CCACCGGCGGCCCGGCCTGATTCACGATCCGGGACAGCAGAACAGGTGCCCTTCTGAACTGGGAGGATGGGGTTGAGAACCAGACCATCAGCCCACCAAGAGGAGCACCTGATAGATGCGATCATCGCACAGCCTCGACCGGCTCGATGTGGCCTTCGACGACGACCGCCTGGTGGCCGATGCCGGGCTCCTCCTGCCGGCCACCCTGGCCCACCGGCTCGGTCTCCGCGAGCTGGTCGAGCAGTACCTCCACCTGAGTGCGGCGGCCGGTCGGGCGAACGTCGGGGACAAGCTCCTGACCCTCGTCATGTCAGCGCTCGCCGGTGGCGAGTGCATCGACGATGCGAACGCCCTGCGGGCCGGCGGCACGGCCAGGGTCCTCGGCTTTCGGGTCAAGGCGGCGTCCACCCTGGGCACCTTCCTGCGCAGCTTCTCCTGGGGCCACGTCCGCCAGCTCGACCGGGTCAGCCGCGAGCTCCTCGCCCGGGCCTGGGCCGCGGGCGCCGGTCCCGGCTCGGCTCCCCTGACGATCGATCTCGACTCGACGATCTGCGAGACGTATGGTCTCCAGCAGGAGGGCGCGCTCCACCACGGGTACACCGGCGTCCGCGGCTATCACCCGCTCCTTGCGGTGGCCGCCGGGACCGGCGACGTCCTCCTGGCCCGGCTGCGCGAGGGCCGCGCCAACACCGCCCGCGGGGCCGCCCACTTCCTGGCCGAGACGATCGGCCGGGTTCGGTACGCCGGAGCCACGGGGCAGCTCACGGTCCGGGCCGACAGTGGCTTCTATGCCCACGCCGTCGTGGCGGTCTGCCGCACGATGGGTGTCCGCTTCAGCATCACGATCCGCCAGCACCGATCGGTGCGCCGCCTGATCGAGGCGATCCCCGCCGACGCCTGGACCCCGATCCCGTACTGGATCGCGGGCGGTGCCGATGTCGCCGAGACGACGTACACCCCCTTTGCGGGCGAGCCGGACGCGGCTCCTGTCCGGCTCATCGTCCGCCGGGTGAAGCCGACCCCGGACAGCCAGCTCGCGCTCCTGGTCCTGTACGACTATCACGCCTTCATCACCGACCGCGACGGCCAGACGCTCACGTTGGAGGCCGACCACCGGCGCCACGCCGAGATCGAGAACGCGATCCGCGACCTGAAGTACGGGGTGGGCCTGAACCACCTGCCGTCGGGCAGGTTCGCCGCCAACGGCGCCTGGCTGGCGGTCCAGGTGATGGCCCACAACCTCGCCCGCTGGACCGCCCGGCTCGGGCTCGGGGCGGGCATCGTGACGACCAAGACGCTCCGGCGGCGGTTGTTCGCCCTGGCCGGCCGGCTCACCCGATCGGCCCGCCGGGTCAGGCTGCACCTGCCGGCGCGTTGGCCCTGGGCGATCGGCTGGTCCACCGCCCTGGCGCGGTTGCGGGCGCTCCCGCTCCTGGCCTGACCGGGGCGCCGGTTCTCTCGAAGTTCCGGGGCTGGCGTCAGCCTGCCCAGCGACCAGCTCGTGGGCCGTCCGGGGCTTCGGATCCGAGCTCCTCGGCCACCGTCTGTCGCTCCACGACCTGCGCCGGTCGCTCCGCGAGCCTCACCGACAGGTCGAACCCCTCGGATGACCCGTCTCAGGCGGTCAGACGGGGACGTTCGGTGGATCCGGGCTTAGGCGCACGTCGCAATCCGGGAATGAGTCAAGCGCCATCCGGGCCGTCGACCGCGAAACCGCTTGCCTGCCAGCCCAGGCGAAGGGTGTCGAGGGCCTCATGGAGCAGGCTGTCGATATCGCCGGGAACTGATCTCGGGATCTGGTCCAGCGCACCCAGGCGGGCGATGCCGTAGACGGTGCCCCACGCCGCCGCGCAACGACGCAGCAGCTCAGGCTCGGGGATGCCGGCAGGCTGACATGCCGCGACGGTGTCGTGAAGGAGGTTCCAGTAGGCGATCGCCGCGCGCTGGAGCCGCGGGTGGTCAGGTTTGGTGACGAGCGGCCCGTAGGCGAGATCGTGGACGTGTGGTCGTTCGCGGATGAAGGAGATGTATACCGCCACGAGCACGTGCAGTCGTCTCACCGAGTCGTCGCCGGATAGCGCGAGCGCGGCAACGGCCTGATCAGCGGCGCTCTGGAGCCCGGCCCCCGCCACGGCGGCCAGGAACGTCCGCTTGTTGCCGAAGTGAACGTAGGGCGCTTGGTGGCTGACCCCCAGCTCCTGGGCGACACGCCTGAGACTCAGTTGCTCCGCAGGTAGGTCCGTCAGCATCTGCAGCGCCGTCTGCACAAGTCGCTCGTCGAGCGTGTCGCTGGCAGTTTGAATCCCTCGAGTCGTGCCCACGCCCTGCCTCCCTTCGTTTGATGTTGACAGTGTCAACCAGTGGTGGCAGCATACCAGTTGACACTGTCAACGACGTCGAGGTGGGGGAGGAGGTTGCGATTGTGGAAGAGCGACACACGGTGGAGACGAAGGTGGGTCCGCTGGCCGTCCGGGTGGTTGGGCAGGGGCCTACCGCGGTGCTGTGGCACAGCCTGTTCGTCGACGAACGGTCCTGGGGCCGGGTCGAGGACGAGCTGGCCACTCAGCGCCGCCTGGTCATGATCACGGGCCCAGGACACGGCGCCAGCGGGGACCCGGGCCGGCGGTACACGCTCGACGACTGCGCCGAGGCCGCACGCGCGGTCCTGGACACGGTTGGTCCCGACGAGCCGGTGGACTGGTTGGGCAACGCCTGGGGTGGCAGCGTCGGCATCGTCTTCGCCGCCATGTGGCCCGAGCGATGCAGAACGCTGGTGACGTTAGGGACTCCGGTCCAGTCCCTGAGTCTGGTGGAGCGAGCCCGCACGATCAGCTTGCTCGTCGCCTACCGTCTCCTTGGCCCGGCCGGGTTCATCCGCAAAGGGACGGTCGACGTCATGCTATCGGCACGGACCCGCGCACAGGACCCGGTCGCGGTCGCCTTGGTCGAGGACGCGTTGATCCACGCCGACCGGGGCGCACTCCGCAACGCCATCGTGTCGATCTCGCTCTTGCGGCCGGACCTGACCCAGCGGCTCGCCGAGATCTCGGTCCCATCGCTATTCGTCACCGGCAGCGACCACAAGGGGTGGACGCCACAGCAGGC
>JANOIS010000131.1:0-5539 GCA_031407755.1 Chloroflexota bacterium
GATCCCAGTGCCACTGGAACGAGCGACCGATCACCGACCGGCCGGCGGTATTACCGCTCGGTCTTGGTCGCTTGCTTCAGCCAGGCTGGAATCGGGCGTGGCCGGCACGGCGCGGGCGCGATTCCAGTGGGCCTGGAACTAGCGACCCGACGGATGCCGGAGGAGTCGAGGGTTCCAGCGCCACTGGAATGTCCGGGGCCTGCACACCTCGCCAGGTCGCGGATCCCAGTGCCACTGGAACGAGCGACCGATCACCGACCGGCCGGCGGTATTACCGCTCGGTGTTGGTCGCTTGCTTCAGCCAGGCTGGAATCGGGCGTGGCGGCCGCACCGGATGGCGCCGACGGTCGACGATCACGGACCGGCTGAGTTACCCGGGCCACTCCGGGCGGCGCGCCAACCCCCGGTCGGCCCGAACCGCAAGGCGGACCACAGCCCAAGACCGACGACCGCGAGACCCGCCACCCCGATCACGGTCGGTGCCGTGACCCGGTCCGCGAGCGGTCCAGCGACGAGCGTGGGGATGAGGCTGGCCGCGCTGACGATGGAGGCAAGCATCCCGAACACGCGCCCACGCACGTCCGCTGGCATCGATTCGAGCAGTGCCGTCTGGGCCGACACGGACACCACGGCGTAGGCCGCCCCTGCCCCCAGGGCGACCGCGACCACCAGCGGCACCACGGGAAGGCCGATCCCGGCGAGCGTACCGGCCAGCCAGCCGACCAGGGCCAGCGACGAGATCAAGAGCCCCAGGGCGATCAGCCCCCCCTGGGCTGCCTGCCGGCGCGGAACGGACCCACCGAACCGGCGCAGGCCGACCACCCCGAGCACGACCCCGATCCCGAGCGGCATGACCACGACCGCGAGCTGGGTCGGCTCGAGGCCGACTGACGTCGCCAGCCCCGGCCCGAGCACGCCCAGCACGCCCGCCACGGATGCACCGGCTGCCTGATGCAGGATCGGCCGGCTCACCTCGCGATCGTGCCGGACCACCCGGAGTCCCTCGCGCAGTTCGTGGATCGGTCGGAGCATCGCCTGGCGGTCCGGTCCATGGCCATCGCGCACCGGCGGCGCGCTTGGCAGCCCGATGCATGCGAGGGTGGCCGCGAGGTACAGGGCGGTCACGACACCCAGCACTGCAGAGGGTCCGGCGATCGTCACGAGGAGCGGCCCAAGGAACGCGAAACCCACCGCGAACGACGCCTGCAGGGTCAGGTTGAAGATGCCCATCGCGGTCTCGAGCTGCTCGCGCGGCACCACCCGCGGGATCATCGACCCCTCGGCCGGGGTCAGGATCACGCTGGTGAAGCTGATCCCGAGATTGAGCGCGAGCAGCACCAACACGTCGGCGCCGGCCAGTGCCAGCCCGAGGGTCATGATCGCCCGGGCGACGTTGGGAGCCACGAGCGCCCAGCGCAGATCGAGTCGATCGACCACGACGCCGGCAAACGGCGACAGGACGATCTGCGGCAGTACGAACGACACGACGAGGGCGCCGACGGCGGTGTTCGAGCGCGTTGAGTCGAACACGAGCACCGTCAGCGCGTAGAGCGCCATGTTGCCGCCGACCTGGGTCGCGGCCTGGATGAACCATAGCCGCGCGAAGGTCGGGTCGCGGAGGATCGAGTGCGCTCTCGGTGTCGCCGTCATGTGGCGACCTCGAACGTCCATTGATCGATATCGATCACCGGCTCGTAACCGATCGCCTGGTAGATCTTGTTCGAAGTCGCGTTCGCGATATCGGTGAACAGGAAGACGAATCGGCGCCCTTCGTCGAATTGGGCCTGCGTGACGAATGCCGTCAAAGCGCTCGCGTACCCGTGCCCGCGCCGATCCGGTGGCGTGAAGACCGGCCCGATACGGATGCCGTTCGGTGTCCGCCCACCGACTCCGACGAGGGATACGGGTCCGCCGTCGTCCCATAGGTGGAACTGGCGCGTGCCGCTGCGCAGGGCACCATCCACGAAATCGCCGGCATCGTCACCCGATCGGTCGAGCGCCTCGCGCAGGAAGGCCCGCGTGAACGTGATCAGGATCGCCCGATCCGCCGCGGTGGCCAGTCGGGCACGACCGTGGACACCCGTCGGCGGCACGACCCGCTGCGTTCGGTAGATCCGTTCCGCGATGGTCCGCCGGGCGGTCAGACCGTGTGCCGCTGCCCACTCCTCGGCAAAGGTCCGAGCGATATCGATCGGCGCAGTGACGCCCGGGAGGGGTGACCCGTCGGCAGCCAGGTGAACAGCCAACGCCGATGGCGCCGCCGGGTCGTCCATGCATGACAGGACGAGGTTGTGTGGCGGCGTCATGAGTGCCGCGCCAACGACGGAGGCGCCGCGCGTGACCGCAGCGAGATACGGCGGGCCCGCCGAACCGCCCGGATCCAGGCTCAGGTTCGCGCTGATCCCGAAGAGCAGGTTGTGCTCGGCCTCTCGCTCCGCCAGGAAGAGACCGACGGCGTCGAGGAACGGTCCAGGATCGGTGAAGCGCTCGACGGACAGCACAGACGGGAGTCTACGAGTCGCCGGGCAGCGGTGTTCCAGGCTGCGGGGTGGGTCGCCGTCGCCGCTCGGCGCGCCACGCCGGGAGGTAGAGGGGTGCGGCCACGGCACACGCGACTGCGGCCACCAGCATCGCGATCGATACCGTCGTCGTGTCGGCGATCGCGGCGAGCACGATCACACCGACAGCCCCCGCGGGCTGCGACACCATCGAGTTCATCGACAGGACCGTCGTGCGGTGCGAACCATCGACCTCGCGATGGAGCAACGTCGTGTGCATCGGGTTCGAGGCCCCGTGCGCGGCGTAGCAGGCTAGGTAGGCCACGATGACGCCGACAGCGCCGGCGAGCACGCCCATGCCCAGGATCGTCACCCCCTGCACGACCCGGAGTGCCGCCGCCGAGCGGGCCACCCCGATGCGGCTCGCCACGACCGATATCAAGGCTGCCCCGCCGGCGGACGCGAGCCATCCGGCTGAACTGACCGGGCCCATCACCGCCGCGGCCTGTTGGGGGCCGCCGACAAGCTCGGACAGGCGAATCGGAAAGAGGCTCTCGAATGCGACCATCGAGAAGCCCCAGAACAGTTCCACGGCCACCAGCGCGGACAGGACGCGTGACGAGCGCAGGAGCCGCACGCCGTCCCCGATCACACCCGGCACGGAATGGACGGACGCGGCGATCGCCCGCACGCCGCGGGCCGTCCGTACCTCGGTCATGAGGGCGATGACCGCACCGAGATTGACGACGCCCGCACCGATCGCCACGAGCACCGGCAGGGCGAGCGGGTCCAGGCCCGCGATCGGATCGAGCGCGACCAGGCCGCCCGATGAGATTGCCCCGATCGCGATCGCCAGGCTGAGTGCGGTCGATCCCCGGCTGAGGCCGTATTCGATCCTGGCGTCAGGGTCCGCGGCCAGGGTGGCATCCACGTACCAGGCCTCGAGCGGGCCGCTGTCGAGCGCCCGATAGATGCCCTGCAGGGCCATGGCGACCATGAACATGCCCACGCTGTCGGCGACGTAGAGCACGCTCAAGGAGGCCAGTGCCACGACGCTGGCCAGGATGAGCACGGGACGTCGACCGAGGGCATCGGCCAGCCCGCCCGTGGGCAGTTCGAGGAACAGGACCACCAGACCCTGGACCGCAAAGACGAGCCCGATCTCCGTCAGCGACAGCCCACGCGATAGGGGCAGCAGCACGAAGATGGGGATCAGCAGCCCGACCGGGAGCCATCGTGATGCCACGAGCACGAGATAGCGCCGGCGAGCATCGTCGGCGTTGAGGTGACCCACCGCGTCACGGTACACAGAACGTCATGTCGTCGTCGACGTGCACGAGGGTTGCGAGGACCGACGGGCGAAATGGCAGGTTCGGGCATACTTGGCCGACCGTCATGCGTTTATCCGCGTCCCGATCCCCTCGTGCCACTGTCCTCTTCATCATCGCCGCGCTCCTGCTCGTTGGGTGTGAGCCTGGCGACAGGGTTCTGCCGACGTCGGCGGCCACGATCGCCGTGGCACAGACCGGGGAGCCAGCACGGACCGGGGAGCCGGCACGGACCGACGACGGCGAGACCGCCGGGGATCCCGACGTCAGCTCGACCGGCGACCCGCGACCGATCGCGAACGGGCCGTCGACCCCGACCCCGACCCCGACCGCGACCCCGACCCCGACCGCGACGCCACGACCCGAAGTCGCCGGATCGGACCCGGAACCATACGCGATGAACCTGTTCCAGAAGGGCGACTTCGTGACCCAGTACACGTTCGAGTGGTGCGTCGCCGCGAGCCTCCAGATGGCGCTCAACATGGCCACGGACGGGTCACGGACTACCAGGGCAGACCAGCAGAAGCTCTGGGAGATGGCCCGCGACCAGAGCTTCAGTCCCTTTGGCGGGGCCAATCCGCGTGGCTGGACCGCGGTCCTGAACGATCTCGGTGTCGGCCCCTACGAGCTTGTGTCGCTGCCCACATTCGATGACGCCCTCACGGCGGCGGCCGAGGCGATCCGGGCGACGGGCCGGCCGGTCGGCCTGGTCATGTGGCGCGGTCGCCATGCCTGGGTCATGAGCGGCTTCGAATCGACCGTCGATCCGCGTTCGTCGGACGTGTTCGATGTGACTGGCATCCGGGTGCAGGACCCGCTCTACCCTCACGGCAGCACGGTCTGGGGGAGGAGTCCCAAGCCCAACAGCCTCGTCTCGCCCCAGACGCTGGCTCGTCAGTTCGTGATCCGCGACAGCACCCGGGTCAACCTCGGGGTCCCGCCCGGGTACCTCCTCGTCCTGCCCGTCGTTGTCTCATGACCACCTTCACCGTCCCCGTTCCCGGCGGGATGCTCCATGTGATCGATGACGGCGACCCGGCCGACGCCCCGATCGTCCTCCTCCACGCCTGGATCGCCGATCTGCGGGCATGGGACGACATGGCTCCGCTGCTCGTCGCGAGCAGGTACCGCGTCATTCGATTCGACGGGCGCGGCTTCGGTCGGACCACGACGGATGACGTGGAGTACTCGCCCCGGGCCGATGTCATCGCGCTGCTCGATGCGCTCGAGATCTCGGTTACGAGGGCGAGGGTCTGACGCCCACGGAAACGGCGCTGTTCGAGGAGATGGAGGCGATCGAATCGGAGGCCGAGCCGGATCCGGCGAAGATCGCCGATATCGATGTGCGCGTCTGGGTCGATGGCCCCGGCCAGCCCGAGACGCGCGTTCCGACGGCGATCCGCGAGCGTGTCCGCGAAATGGACGCGCCACAGTACGCGGCCGGCCTCGTGCGCGGGCGGCTGGTCGCGCTGGCTCCGCCGGCGGCGGAGCGCCTGGCGACCTGCGTTGCCCGGTCCTGGCCGTCGCCGGAGGGCTGGACGTATCGGATGTGGCCCAGACGGCGCGGCATCTCGAGACGGCGGCCCCGGATGCCCGAGCCGTGATCCTGCCGCACGTCGCCCACATGATCGGCATGGAGGTCCCGGATGAGCTGGCCGCCTTGATCGTGGAGTTCCTGGCGCCGCTGCCGCGCTGGTCGTGATCGCTGGGCGC
>JANOIS010000150.1:0-6622 GCA_031407755.1 Chloroflexota bacterium
GGGCGGTGACCAACGTGCTGGGACCGAGACCGCTGCCCCGGCTCGATCTTGACGATGGGGTGCCGTCCCAGTTGCGGACGCTCGTCGTCGTGCCCACGCTCCTCACCAGCGAGGCGGATGTCGTTGCCCAGGTAGCAGGGCTGGAGATCCACTACCTGGGGAACCGCGAGGGCGATCTTCGGTTCGCCCTGCTGTCGGACTGGCTCGACGCCCCGACCGAGCATGTCCCCGGGGACGACGCGCTCGTCGCGGCGGCGGAGGCGGCCATCGACCGGCTCAACGAGCGGTACGGCGAGGCCCCCGGCGGAGGCGCCCGATTCCTGCTCTTCCATCGGAAGCGAAGTTGGAATGAGGCCGAGGGCTGCTGGATGGGTTGGGAGCGCAAGCGCGGCAAGCTCCACGAACTGAATGCGCTCCTGCGCGGCTCGGCGACGACCGGCATCCAGACCACCGGGCGGATCGCGTCGACCGCACCGGCGGACGTGCGCTACGTGGTCACGCTGGACGCCGATACGCGGCTGCCCCGGGGCGCGGTGGCACGCCTCGTGGGGACGATCGCCCATCCGCTCAACCAACCTGCCTTCGATCCGCGGGCCGGCCGGGTAACCCACGGGTACGGCGTGTTGCAGCCACGGATCACCCCGACGCTCCCGGCCGAGCACGGGGCATCGATCTTCCAGCGGATCTTCTCCGGATCGGCCGGCATCGATCCGTATGCATCCGCGGTCTCCGACGTCTACCAGGACCTCTTCCGGGAGGGGAGCTTCACCGGCAAGGGGATCTACGACCTCGACGCCTTCGGCGCGGCGATGGCGGACCGAGTCCCCGAGAACGCGCTCCTGAGCCACGACCTGTTCGAGGGCGTCTTCGCCCGGGCCGGGCTGGTGACCGATGTCGAGCTCTTCGAGGACTTTCCCTCGAACTACCTGGTCTCGACGGCCCGCCAGCACCGCTGGGCGCGGGGCGACTGGCAGCTTCTGCCATGGATCCTCGGCCGGGCCCGCGACGCCACGGGCCACAGCACACGGAGCACGATACCCACCATCGCCCGCTGGAAGATGGTCGACAACCTGCGCCGGACGATGTCCGCTCCGCTCTCGCTGGCCACGCTCGTCGCTGCCTGGACGCTGCCTTCTGTCTCGACCGGCCTGTGGACCGCGTTCGTCCTGACTTCGGTGATCGTCCCTGCGGCGCTGCCGGCCCTGGCGGGGCTGTTGCCGCGGCGGCAGGGCATCTCCAAGCGCAGCCATCTGCGAGCCGTGGGCGCGGACATCGCCCTCGCCGCGGCCCAGGTGAGCTTCGGCTTCACGTTCCTCGCACACCAGGCGTGGCTGATGGTCGACGCGATCGTGCGAACCCTGGCGCGGCTCTATGCCACCCGGCGGAACCTCCTCGAATGGAAGACCGCCGCGCAGGCCAAGGCCAGCCATGACCTCGACCTCGACCACGCGAGATTCTATTGGCACATGGCGGGCAGCGTCGCGATCGCGGCCGCCACCGTGGTCCTCGTCCTTTCCGTCAAGCCGGGCGCGGTCTGGATCGCCGCACCGTTCGTCGTCCTGTGGGTGGTCTCGCCCCTCGTGGCCCGATGGGTCAGCCTGCCACCCCACGAATCGGTCGCCGAGCAGCTCTCGGCCGCCGACGTCGGGGCCCTCCGCCTGACCGCGCGCCGGACCTGGCGGTTCTTCGAGGCCTTCGTCGGTCCGGAGGACAATGAGCTGCCGCCCGACAATTTCCAGGACGACCCCAAGCCGGTCATCGCGCATCGCACCTCCCCGACCAACATCGGCATGTATCTGCTGGCGACCGTGACGGCTCGCGACTTCGGTTGGATCGGGACGCTCGAGATGGTGGAGCGCCTGGAGGCGACCCTCGCGACCATCGGTCGCCTCGAACGGTTCCGCGGGCACCTGTACAACTGGTACGACACGCGCGACCTGCACCCGCTCGAGCCAGCGTACGTGTCGTCGGTCGACAGCGGCAATCTCGCCGGCCACCTGCTCGCGCTGTCCAACGCCTGTCGGCAGATGATCGACCAGCCGCTTCCGGTCGCGGCCGCACTGGCCGGGATCGGTGACGCGATCGCGTTGACCCGCGAGGCCGCCGGTGCGATCAGCGACGACCGCAGAAGCCAGACGCTCACCCGGCGGCACCTCCTTGAGGCCCTCGAGCTGCCCGCCGGGGCCAGCATCATCGTCCCCGCGACGCCCGAGGGCTGGGCGGCCAGCCTGGGCGAACTCTCCGCGCACGCCCGGACGCTGTCGGACGTTGCCGCGGCCCTCACCGCAGAACGTGGAGAGGGTGCCGAGGGCGACCTGGTGACCTGGGCCGAGGCGGCTCGGCTGGCCGTGGGCAGCCATGTTCGAGACCTCGCGCTGCTCCAACCTTTTCCACAGGTGACCGCCTTCCCGACGATCGCCGAGCTGTCCGATCCGCCGGTCCGCGAAGCTGGCGACGGATCGCCAACAGCGGCGACGCTCGTTCGACGGCTCCAGGCGATCGCCGACCAGGCGCAGCAGCTCTTCCGCGAGACAGACTTCAGCTTCCTGTTCGACCCGACCCGCAAGCTCCTATCGATAGGGTTTCGAGTCCGGGACGGCACGTTGGATCCGAGCTACTACGACCTCCTCGCCTCCGAGGCCCGCCTTGCCAGCTTTCTCGCGATCGCCAAGGGGGACGTCGCCCCGGACCACTGGTTCCGACTTGGCCGCGCACTGACGCCCGTCGGTCGTGGCTCCGCCTTGATCTCATGGTCTGGGTCCATGTTCGAGTACCTGATGCCCGCCCTCGTGATGCGCGCTCCCGCCCTCAGCCTGCTCGACCACACATACCGGCTGGTGGTGGCCCGCCAGATGAGCTACGCCGCCGAACTCGGCGTGCCCTGGGGCATCTCCGAATCGGCATTCAACGCGCGTGACCTCGAGCAGACGTACCAGTACAAGAGCTTCGGCGTGCCCGGCCTCGGCCTGAAGCGGGGCCTCAGCCAGGATGTCGTCGTGTCCCCGTACGCGACCGCCCTCGGAGCGATGATCCAGCCCCTGGCCGCGGTCCGAAACTTCGCCCGGTTGAACGATGCCGGAGCGGGTGGGGAATACGGCTTTCGGGAGGCGCTCGACTACACGGCGCGCCGGGTCCCCGAAGGGGGGCGGGTCGCGATCGTGCAGAGCTACATGGCCCATCACCAGGGGATGGCGCTGGTGGCCCTCGGCAACGTCCTCAATGACCGCGCGATGGTGGAGCGCTTCCATGCCGACCCCATCGTCGAGGCGACGGAGTTGCTGCTCCAGGAGCGGATGCCGCGTGACGTGCTCGTGGCCCGTCCACGTGCCGACGAGGTAAAGGGCGCCCCCGACGTCCGCGATCTGGTGCCGCCGGTCCCCCGTCGTTTCACCACGCCCCATGACGCGATCCCGCGGACGCACGTACTGTCGAACGGGCGGTACGCGGTCATGGTGACTGCCGCGGGATCCGGCTACAGCCGCTGGCGCGACGTGGCCGTGACTCGCTGGCGCGAGGACGTGACGCGCGACTCGTGGGGCAGCTATCTCTTCCTGCGCGACATGCACACCGGCGCCGTGTGGTCGGCGGGTCACCAGCCGAGCGGCACGGAAGCAGACAGCTACGAGGTCAAGTACTCGGAGGATCACGCCGAGTTCTCCCGGCGCGACGGCTCGATCGTGACAGGCTTGACCATCGTCGTTTCGGCGGAGCATGACGCGGAGATCCGCCGCGTGTCATTGACCAATCTCGGCTCGCGCGGGCGGGAGATCGAGCTGACGTCATACGCGGAGATCGCTCTCGCGCCGCAGGCGGCCGATGTCGCTCACCCGGCCTTCCAGAACCTATTCGTGCAGACCGAGTTCGCGCCCGACATCGGCGCCCTCCTTGCGACCCGCCGTCCAAGATCGAGCGACGAGCAGCCGATCTGGGCCGCACATGTCGCGGCGGTCGAGGAGCAGTCCGGCGGGGTCATCCAGTACGAAACTGATCGCGCCCGCTTCCTCGGCCGGGGCCGGTCGGTCCGCTCACCGGTCTCGGTCATCGATGGGCGTCCACTCTCGAACACGGTCGGCGCGGTGCTGGATCCGATCTTCAGCCTCCGCTGCCGAGTCAGACTCGCCCCCGGCGCGACCGCACACGCCATCTTCTCGACGGTCGTCGCGGAGTCACGCGAGCAGGTCCTTGACCTCGCCGACAAGTATCGGGAGTCGGCCACCTTCAAACGGGCGGCGACGCTGGCCTGGACGCAAGCCCAGGTCCAGCTCCATCACCTCGGGATCGAGGCTGACGAAGCCCACCTCTTTCAGCGCCTGGCCAACCGGATCCTGTACTCGGACCCGTCGCTGCGACCGTCGGCGAGCCTGCTGGCACATAACGAGCGAGGAGCACCCAGCCTGTGGGCCCACGGCATCTCGGGCGACCTGCCCATCGTCATGGTGCGGATCGACGAAGCCGAGGACCTCGACATCGTTCGGCAACTCCTCCGCGCGCACGAATACTGGCGGCTGAAGCTTCTCGACGTTGACCTCGTGATCCTCAACGAGCAAGGCACCACGTACGCCCAGGACCTCCAGGATTCGCTCGAGACCCTGGTGCGGACGAGTCAGTCCATCCTGGTCCACGGGGACCATCCAGACCACGGCGGGGTGTACATCCTGCGCGGCGACCGGTTGTCCACCGAGGACCGAACGCTCCTCCAGGCGGCCGCGCGGGCCGTCCTGCTGAGCCGCCGGGGCAGTCTTGCCGACCAGGTCATCCGCCTCGAGCGGCCCGGGAGGATCGCCCCGCCCGCAGCTCCGGCCCCAGCATCGCCCGCGTCGAGACAGACCAGACTCGAGGCGGCGGTGCCGCGTCCGGAGCTGGAGTTCTTCAACGGGCTCGGTGGCTTTGCCGATGGCGGGCGGGAGTACGTCACCATCCTCGGCCCGGGGCAATCCACCCCGGCCCCATGGTTGAACGTGATCGCCAACGCGGAGTTCGGGTTCCAGGTCTCCGAGTCCGGGTCGGGATACACATGGTCCGGGAACAGCCGCGAAAACCAGCTCACCCCATGGTCCAACGATCCCGTCAGCGACCCGGTGAGCGAGGCGATCTACGTCCGGGATGACGACAGCGGCGAGCTGTGGGGTCCGACAGCCCAGCCGATCCGCTGCGAGGAATCGACGTACGTCGCCCGTCACGGGGCCGGATACAGCCGGTTCGAGCATCTGCACGACGGCGTTGAGCTCAGCCTCGTCCAGTTCGTCCCCCTCGACGACCCCCTGAAGATCTCGGTCCTGACCATCGAGAACCGATCCGGGCGTTCAAGGCGCTTGTCCGTGACGGCCTATGCCGAATGGGCGCTGGGCACCTCGCGCGGGGCCAGCGCCTCCCGAATCGTCACGGCGTTGGAGCCGGCGACTCAGGCGGTCCTCGTGCGCACCCCGTGGAATACGGAATTCGGCGGTCGGGTCGCCTTCCTCGACCTTGGCGGGCGGCAGACGAAGTGGACGGCCGATCGGACCGAATTCCTCGGCCGCAATGGGGCTCCGGACCGGCCCGCCGGCCTGGACCGCGGACACCGGCTGATGGGAGCCGTCGGCGCCGGCATGGATCCATGCGCTGCCCTGCAGACCAGCTTCGAGCTCGCCAACGGAGCGCGGACCCAGGTCCTCGTGCTGCTCGGCGAGACGGACGGGGCGGCGGCGGCGGCGGACCTCATCCGGCGCGGGCGAACGGCCGACCACGAGGCGACGCTCCGCGGCGTGGCGAGCCACTGGGACGATACCCAGGGAAGTGTCCAGGTGCGGACACCCGACCGCTCGATGGACATCATGCTCAACCGCTGGCTCATCTACCAGACGCTCGCCTGCCGAATGTGGGCGAGGACGGCGTTCTACCAGGCAGGCGGCGCCTACGGGTTCCGCGACCAGCTCCAGGACGTCATCGCCCTGGTGACCGCAAAGCGCGAGCTCGCCCGGGAGCATCTTCTGAGGGCCGCGGCCCATCAGTTCGCCGACGGAGACGTCTTGCACTGGTGGCATCCGCCGTCGGGTCGGGGCGTCCGAACCCGGATCTCGGACGATCGCCTCTGGCTGCCGTACGCGGTCGATCGCTACCTCGCGGTTACGGGCGACACGGCAGTCCTCGACGAGACCGTCCCATACCTCGAGGGACCGGCCCTGCTGCCGGACCAGACGGACGCCTACTTCCAGCCGCAACGCTCACCGGAGGCGGCGTCGCTGTTCGACCACTGTGCGGCGGCTCTCGACCTGAGCCTCGCGGTCGGCGCGCACGGGCTGCCGCTCATCGGGTCGGGCGACTGGAACGACGGCATGAACCGGGTGGGTCATGAGGGCCGGGGCGAGAGCGTCTGGCTGGGCTGGTTCCTGCATACGGTCCTGGCCGCCTTCGCGCCGATCGCGGAGACCCGCGGTGAGCGTCCTCGCGCTGAACGGTGGCGAGCCCACATGAAGGCGCTCCGGCGGGCGCTCGAGCGCCACGGCTGGGACGGCGACTGGTACCGTCGAGCCTTCTTCGACGATGGCACCCCGCTCGGCTCCGCCATCAACGCCGAGTGCCGGATCGACTCGATCGCCCAATCGTGGAGCGTCCTGTCGGGAGCCGCCAATCCGCCCCACGC
>JANOIS010000168.1:0-2599 GCA_031407755.1 Chloroflexota bacterium
ACCTCTATCGGGCTTGTCAAGACTTGACAGGCCCACAGGTGTGTTCGGGACCTTGCGGGAGGGACCGGCGAAAGATCAGGAACGCCGCCGGTTGGTCGCCGGGGCGAAGGAGTGGAGTTGTCGGTCGGCGTCACTGCCGAAGTCAAGAGCAAGCTGTCGGTCGTCGAGGTCGTCGGTGAATCGGTCACGCTGAAGAAGGCGGGTACGACCTACAAGGGCCTGTGCCCGTTCCATGGCGAGAAGACACCGTCGTTCGTGGTCACCCCCGGGCGTGACAGCTGGCATTGCTTTGGCTGCGGTCTGGGCGGCGACATCTTCAGCTTCGTCATGCAGCGGGACAGCGCGACGTTCCCTGAGGCACTTCGCACGCTGGCCACCCGTGCCGGCGTCGAGATCGATGAGCGGACCAAGCGCGAGGACGCCCACCGCGCCCGACTGCGCCAGGTGCTGGACACCGCGATCGCCTTCTATCACGCCGTTCTGACGGGATCGAAGGCCGGCGCCCCGGCGCTCGCCTACCTCAAGGACCGCGGCTTCACGGATGCGACGATCGAGACCCACCAGCTCGGTTGGGCGCCCGGCGGCTGGGATCAGATGGCCCGCCAGCTGGGGGCAAAGCGCGACATCCGGGGCGAGGAACTGATCGAGGTCGGTCTGGCCAGCCCGAGTCAGCGTGGCCGTGGCGTCATCGATAAATTCCGTTCCCGCGTCCTGTTCCCGATCCGCGACGCAAACGGCCACGCCGTGGGGCTCGGGGGCCGATTGCTCCAGGGGGAGGGACCCAAGTACCTCAACTCCCCATCGACGCCGCTGTTCGACAAGAGTCGGACGCTGTATCTGATCGACAAGGCCAAGGGCCCCATCCGCCGGTCCGGCCAGGCGGTCATCGTCGAGGGCTACACGGATGCCCTGATGGCCCACCAGGCTGGCTTCGACAACGTCGTCGCCAGTCTCGGCACCGCGCTCACGCCGAACCAGATCGGGCTGCTGACCCGCTACGCGAACCGGATCGCGCTGGCCTATGACGTTGATGCCGCCGGTCAGAAAGCGGGCACGCTCGGGGTCCAGGCCCTGGCCGGGCTGATCGGTGAACTCCAGGGCGACGACTCGGGGGTCAAGCTGGAGGACGTCCGCGTCGTCCGAATGCCGGCCGGCAAGGACCCTGACGAGGTCGTTCGCGAGGACCCTGCGGCCTGGGAGACCGGTGTCGCGACGGCGAAGCCCCTGGTCGAGTATCTCATCGGTCATCACGCGGGTCGATTCGACCTCAAGACCAGCACCGGTCGGATCGGTTTCATCGATGCCGTCACGCCCGCGCTCGTGGACATCGCGGATCCGCTTCGGCGCGACGAGGCGCTCCAGGAGGTCCGGCGCGTTTCCGGTGTCGAGGAGCGAGTCCTGCGCCAGGTGCTGGACCGACGGATCGCGGCGGCCGGAGGGGTCGGCGGGGCCGCGGCCCACAGACGAAGTGGCGGCGAGGCTGCGACCCGCATCACCGCGGACGCCGTTCTCGCCTCGCCGGACGCCCTCCCGATCGGGGACATCCTGCGCGCCGTGACTCCGGTCGAGGCGGAACTCCTGCGCCTCCTCCTGCTCGTCCCGGATCAGCAGCTCCGCGTCGTGGCCGAACTCGGTCCGGACCAGCTCCCGAGCACCCTGGCCCGCGAGCTGTACCGCGCGATCGTCCTCCAGCGCGCGCCGGACGACCTGGGTGTGCATGCCCCTTTCGATGGCGTGACCCTGCTCGCGAGCGTGGACGATGAAACGGCTTCGCTCGCCCGCGCGTTGTATGCGAAGCCGGGACCGGACCCGCGCAGCCTCCAACCGCGTCAGCTCGCGTATGAGATCACCCGCCTGCTGCTCGAGCTCGAGGATGACCAGCTGCGCGAGCGCAGTGACTACAACGAAGCCGCCCAGGCAGAAGCCGAGCGCGACGGTGACACGCCCGCGATCGATTCACTGCTCCTGGAACGCCGCCAGATCAATGAAGCCCGTCGATCGCTCGATCGACGCCGTGACGAGACCCGAATGTTTGCCCGGCCCAGCGCGGCCGCGCACGCCTGACCCCAAGCCAAGGAGAACCGATGCCCGCCGATCCGCTCGACAAACAACTCGTGGAGGCCGTGCTCGCGCGGCCCCGCCGCGCCAAGGCCGAGATCGAGGAGGCCAAGCTCGCGGGGATGCGTCCCACGCGTGCGACTGCCGCCGCCGTGGCCGATGACGATGACGACGACGATATCGATCTTGGGCCGGAGGCCGCCGCCCCCGCCGATGGCGATGTGACCGTCGAGATCGTGACCGACGACGGTTCGATCGATCCTGGCGGCAAGCTGGCCACCGAGGGCCCCACCAAGCTCGACGCCAAGGAGGTCGAGGAGCCGACCGCCGAGGATCTCGAGGCCATCAGCGCGGACATGATCGGCATCGATGATCCGGTCCGGATGTACCTCAAGGAGATCGGCAAGGTCGCCCTGCTGACCGCCGAGGAAGAGGTCGTGCTGGCCAAGGCCATCGAGCTTGGCGAGCAGCTCGTCGAAGAGCCGTGGAAGGGCCTCGCGTCGCTGCACCAGTGGACGCTGCACGACACGGAACGCAAGAC
>JANOIS010000258.1:0-2253 GCA_031407755.1 Chloroflexota bacterium
TTGACCAAGGGTGATACCTACGGTCTCGTCTTCAACCAGACCGAGTCGTTCTGGCTGTTCCCATGGTTGGGCGGGTTCGGCGGCTCCGTATTCGCCGAGGATGGCCTCACGCCGACGCTCGATACGGACGCCATGAAGGGCTCCCTCCAGCTCATGTACGACATCAAGTACGTCGACAAGAGCACCCCGGCCGAGGCCGACTACAACGTCGCCGACGCCCTGTTCAAGGACGGCAAGGCACCGTTCATCATCAACGGCGACTGGACCCTGGCGACGTACGCCACCGAACTCGGTGACCAACTCGGCGTCGGGCCGCTCCCGACCGTGACCGGGTTCGACGTTCCCAAGCCGTATATCGCAGGAGCGTTCTGGATGGTCTCCAAGGCTGCCGCCGAGGACGCTGACACGAAGGCCGTGCTGTCGGACTTCATGAAGTGGTCGACCGCCAAGGACCAGCAGGTCAAGATGGTCGAGACCCTCAAGCGCCTGCCAGGCAATGCCGAGGCCATCGAGGACCCGATCGTGACCGGTGACGCGCTCCTCGCGGGCGCCGCCGACGCCGCCCAGAAGGGCGTCCCACAGCCGACCAACCTCGAGATGCGTTGTATCTTCGACTCGGTCACAGCCGGTGTCCGTGACCTGTTCACGGGCAACAGCGATGTCCCCGGCATCGCTGGCACGATGCAGTCCTCCGCGGTGACCTGCATCTCACAGCTCTAGCCTCGCATCGGGCCCCAGGGTGTGGCACCTTGGGGCCCGAACCCGCTCATAGGCCAGGGGCGGCCGTCGGCTCGAGTCAGGAGGATGACGTGAACCTCGATGCGGTCACGACCGCGCTGGTGCAGGTCGGGCTCACCCTCGTCGTGATCGTCGCGCTCGTCGCGATCCTCGAGGGGTTCCTGTACCTGCTGCTGGTCCGAACCCTGAAGACGCGACTTGCTGTTCCGCTGATGCTCGTCGCGCCGGCAGTCGTGGGTCTCGCGATCCTGATCGTCTTTCCGTTGCTCTGGGAGCTGAACGTCTCGTTCACGAAGATGAGTCTGAGGAACTTCCGCGACCCTGGGTTCCTGGGCCTTGGCAATGACATGTTCGTGGGCATCACAAACTACGTCGAGGTCTTCACGCTGCCCGTCCTGAAGCTGACCGGCTTCTGGCAGCTGTTCCTTCAGACGGTCGTCTGGACGCTCATCAACATCACCTTTCACGTTCTGGGCGGCCTGGCCCTGGCCCTTCTGCTCCATCGACCGATGCGCGGCAAGGGCATCTATCGCGCCCTGATCATCCTGCCGTGGGCGATCCCGCAGGTCATCGCGCTGCTCGTGTGGAGGACGGAGTACAACTTCGAGTTTGGTGCCGTGAACCAACTACTGGGGATCGTCGGTATCGCCCCGGTCCCATGGCTGTCCGACCCGTTCTGGAACTTCGCGGCGATGATCATCACCAACGTCTGGCTTGGCATCCCGTTCATGATGGTCCTGATCCTTGGCGGCCTCCAGAGCATCTCCGCGGAGTACTACGAGGCTGCCGAGATGGACGGGGCGACCAGCCGCCAGTCGTTCCGGGCGATCACGTTGCCCCTGCTCCGTCCGGTCCTCACGCCCGCGATCATCCTGGGAACGGTCTGGACGTTCAACAACATCAACGTCCCGTTCTTCATCAACCAGAACGAACTGGAATCGAGCGATATCCTCGTGACCGCGCTCTTCCGTCAGGCCTTCCAGTACAACCGCTACGGTGATGCGGCCGCCTTCGCATTCGTGATCTTCGCGATCCTGCTCGTCTTCACGGTCTTCTATGTCCGCCGCACCGGCAGCCTGAAGGGAGCGTACGAATGAGCGGCCAGCCCGCCGTCCAGCCCATTCCCATCGTGGCGACGAAGAAGCGGACTGCGACCACCGGTCGCCGCGACAGCTTCCGAAAGCGCCTGGTCATCCACTCGGTCCTGATCTTCGCGTGTGTCGTCGCTGCCTTCCCGATCGTCCGGGTCTTCAGCGTGGCGCTGCGCCCTGGCAACCGGCTGCTCGACAGCAACTTCTCGCTCATCCCGGACGGCGCGACGTTCGACGCCTTCGTGAGCGTTCTCACGAAGTCGGACCTGCCCCTCTGGCTGTTCAACAGCCTGGTCATCACCACGGGGACCTCCTTCGTGGGACTGGCGATCGCGGCGACATCGGCCTACGCGTTCAGCCGGTTCAAGTTCCCCGGCCGCGGCGTTGGCCTGACCATGCTCCTCGCGACGCAGCTGATCCCGGC
>JANOIS010000272.1:0-9173 GCA_031407755.1 Chloroflexota bacterium
CGCCGGCGAAGCCATCGATGAGGTTGCGCAGGACGACATGGCCCACCTTGCCGGGTGCCGCGGACGCGCCGACGAGAGCCACGCTGCGTGGTTCGAACACGGCCTGCCCCCAATCCGACCGATCGATCATCGACTCAGCCCCGGCCGACCGACCGCGGCAGCTCGCCGCCGGTGTGGAGGAAGACCACGGTCTCAACGTCCTTGAACCCGCCGGCCGCGACGTCGGCCAGGTAACCACCAAACGCCTTGGCCGTATAGGTCTCGTCCAGGACGATGCCCTCGTGCCGCGCGACGTGTTCCAGGGCGGCGATCCCGGCCGCCGAAGGGACCCCGTAGCCGGCCCCGATGACGCCGCCGCGGACATCTATGGCATCGCGAAACGAAGGTGGCAACGGCACGCCGAGCACGGCCGCGGCGTCCGTCGCGAGGGTCATGACACGATCCTTCGCCTCATCGACCGGCCGGCTGACCGAATACCCGACGATGGCCCACTCCAGACCGAACAGGCGGGTCCCGAGCAGCCAGCCAGCGAGCGTCCCTCCGGACCCGACGGCCAGGATGATGCGGTCCGGGCGCAGGCCCAGCGTAAGGACCTGCTCCGCGAGTTCGACGACGGCCAGGACGTGGCCGAGCACGCCCAGCGCGCTGGCGCCACCGCGCGGGATGGCGTATGGCGCGCGACCGGCGGAGCGCAGCTCGGCGGAGACCTGCGCGATGCCACGATCGACCGAGGTCCGGTCGTCGTCGCCGGTAAATCGCGTCTCACCACCGAACAGCCGCGTCACCATGAGATTGCCCTCGGCGACGGACGGCTCGCGGCCAAAGTACACGGCCACCATGGCGAGGCCCGCCACCGCCGCCGCGGCCGCCGCCGCGCGGACGTGGTTGGACTGCGGACCCGCCCCGGTCACGAGCGTGTCCGCACCGACCGCCAGCGCATCCGCGAGCAGCAACTCCAGGCCGCGGACCTTGTTCCCACCCAGGCCGAACCCGAGCAGGTCGTCGCGCTTGAACCAGAGGGCCGGGCCACCGATCTCAGCCCCGAGCCGTGGCACCTCGTGCAGGGGCGACGGGAGGATGGCGAGGCGCTCGCGGGGCAGGTCGCGCAGCCGTGCCTCGGCGGACAGCACCGTACCGGTCGTGACGCTGGCCGCGCTCATGCCTCGCCCGCCAGGAGACGATCGATCATGGCAGCGCAGGCCCCGGTGTCCGGCGGCGCATCGAGGATCTCGGTGAGGCGCGCCGTGTCGAGGGCCGCCGTGATGGCCGCCGACCCCAGGATCGCGTCGCGGACCGAGATCCCGGCCGAGGCACCCACCATCGCTGCCTCGTGCACAAGGCGGTGCGCCGTCCGCCGCCCGACACCCGGCGCCAGGGCGAGCATCACCCGCTCGCTGGCGATGGCGCCGGCAGCGGCCTCGAGGTTCACCAGCATCCGCTCGGGCACGACCCGGAGCGTATCCACGAGCTCGCCGAGCAGGCGGACCGCCTTGGCCGCTGCGAGCGTGGCGCCCGGGATCGCCTGCCACTCCACCTTCCACGACCGACCGTCGCGCTCGCCCTCGTGGACCAGACTCTCCGTCACCAGGGCGCTGTCGTGGCGCACGACGCGGGCGAGCGTGCCCATGTGCTCGGAGCGCTCCGGGTTGCGTTTGTGCGGCATCGTGATGCTGCCGACGGTGCCTTCGACGAACCCTTCGACGAGCTCGCCGATCTCTGGACGTTGCAGGGTGTAGACCTCGTGCCCCACCCGATCGGCCGTGGCGGTGATCAGGGTCAGCACGCCGCACCACTCGGCGAGGACGTCCCGGCTGGACGTCCACGAGATGTCCGGCGGGCGAAGGCCGAGCGCGCCGAGGAACGCCGCCTGGACTTCGAGCCCGCGCGGGCCCATCGACGCGACGCTGCCGACCCCGCCGGACAGCTGGCCGATGCCCATCCGCGTGCCGACCTCGTCGAGTCGCTGACGATGCCGCCGCACCTCGGCCAGCCAGCCCGCGGCCTTGAAGCCGAAGGTGATGGGCAGTCCGACCTGGCCGTGGGTCCGGCCGGCCATGACCGTGTTCCGATGCGCCCGAGCCAGGCGCACGAGGCCGGCCTCGACGCCGGCCAGGTCCACGGCGATCGACTCGCGTGACAAGTGCAGGGCCGTCATCAGCCAGGTATCGGTGATGTCCTGGACCGTCGCCCCAAAACACAGCCACTCGCCGCCGTCGCCCTCGCATCGGGCCGCGACCGCATCCAGCAGACCGACGAAAGAATGGCCGCTGGCCTCGTAGCCGGCGGCGACCTCGTCGAGGAACGGTTGGTCCACGGCCACCGCACGGCAGGCCGTCGCGGCCCTGGCGGCGGCCCGTTCCGGGATCAGGCCGAAGGCCGCCTGGGTCTCGGCGAGAACGGCGAGGACTTCCAGCCAGCCACGCGTCCGGCCGATCTCGTCGAATATCGCCCGCAACTCCGGCGTCCCCCAGGCCGAACCAAAGATGATCGAGTCCCCGACGCGCACGCCGGTCATGGCTGTCCGGCCAGGTCACGCGCCCGGGAGCGCAGGGCTGCCTCGGCGGTCGCGATCCGCTTCGTCCGCTCGGCACACCAGCGCATGGCCGACACGATGGTGGCTCCATCGTCCGCGATAAGCTCGGCCATGGCCGCGTGACCTGCTCCCCCTGGGCTCTGGCGGGCGGCGACGGCCCGACGAGGGTCCAGCGCGTCGGCGAGGGCCGCCTCGGACAGCTCGACCGGTGTCCCGACCGCTCCGCCGGCGACACGAACGTCGGCCGGGACGGTGCCGCCGAGCGACCTACCAGCCGTCGCCAGATCAGCCAGGAGACGGCCGACGATCCGGTGGGCCGTCCGCACGTCCACCCGGCCAGCCCCATCGCGGACGATGATCGCGGCCAGATCCGCCGCGGCGGCATCGCTCTCGGTCAGGGCCGCCAGGCAACGTTCCCGATCGACCCGCAGCGACGACAGGGTCGCAGCCATCAGCTCGGCGGCTCCGGTCGAGAGCTCGATCGCCTCGAAGACCTCGCCCGACGCGACGCTCCGGGTATCGGGCTGCCCAGTCGGCATCCGGCTCGCCGCCGCCACCGAGGCCAGGCTGCCGATCAGGCGATTGGCCGCCGCCCGCACGTGGGTCAGGGCGAACGGGTTGCGCTTCTGGGGCAGAACACGACTGGCCCGCGCATGGCCGTCGGACACGGCCACGAACCCGAACGGTGTCGAGGCGAAGATCAGCAGATCCTCGGCGAGTCGATCCAGGTTGAGCGCGGCAGTACACGCGACGGCAACCGACTCGACGGCCAAATCGGCCTGCCAGATCGCATCGCGTCCGTGTCGCACGAGGCCGTCGAAGCCGAGCAGTTCGGCCGTGCGCGCCCGATCCTGCTCGAGCAACGACCCGTTGCCGCTGCCCACCCCGGCCGGGCTCAGATCCACGCGATCCATCAGCGCCATGGCGCGATCAAGATCGCGGCCCAACGGGCCCGCGAACCCGAGCAGGTAGTGGCCCATGGTCGTCGGCTGGGCGGCCTGCAGGTAGGTGTAGTCCGGCATCAGGGTGTCCCGCTCCGCGGCGGCCAGCCGCACGAGCGCCTCACCAAAACCACAGAGGCCTGCGACCAGGCCGACCAGGCGTCGACGCAGGGCGAGGTGGAAGGCCGTCGTCGTGGCCTCGCGACGCGCCCGGCCGGCACCCAGCCAGGCGGCCGCCGGCTCCCGCTCCAGAAGCCACGCTTCGCGGTTGGTGTAGGCATCACCGCGGGCCGGATCGGGCACCAGGTCGGCCGGTCGGGCATCGAGCGTCAAGAGCGCCGCGAGCAGTCGGCGCCCAGCATCGCGCGGGATCACCTCGTGTTCGATGAGCACGATCGTGTGGGCAAGATCCGCCAGTGAGAGGTCGCCCAGGAAGGGCATCTGCGCCTGGAGTTCGTCGGCGAAGGCGGTCCGAATCAGGATGTCCGCCGGGCCCTCGCGCAGCGTGCCATCCAGCCCGAGCGCGACCGACCGCGGATCGGGTGAGCCAGGCGGACCCTCAGCGGGCATCGGACCCGACGGGATCCGGCACGAGTCCGTCAGGTGCAAAGCCATCGGTCGATGGTTCGCTCCGATCCGCCGACCAGGCTCCCTGTCGGGCCAGCTCCTCGGCGATCGGCCGGAGGGTCTCGAAGCGCAGACCCGCCCGCATCGATTCCACCGCCAGGACCTCGCTCGGCGGGATGTTCCCGAGGTTGACCGATGTGCCGAAACGCTCGATGAGGCCGGCCTGTTGACCCTTCTGGGGTGCTTCCCACACGAGTCGGGCCGTGGACGCTCCGAGGATCCGCGAGATCGTGTCCACCGCCTCGTCGAGGATCTTGCCGGCGTCGTCATAGATCCCGACGCTCGTGCCCCCTTCGCGGCCCTCCATGACGACCCAGTGCGCCCCCCACTCGAGATCGCGCATGACCTCGTCACCCAGCTGGGTGGGCGACGGCTGGTGGGCAGGGTCCTTCTTGCCGACCTCGGTGATCGGGATGAGCCCGGCGTCACGCGCACACAGGATGACGTTTCGCCGCCGCTCCGGCGCGAGCTCGATGGTCCCGTCGCTGATCTCGACCGCGGAGAAGCCGAGCTCCCTCGCTCGCATCATGTACGGCCGGCAATGGCTCTGGACGATGGCTGCCTCAAGGAGCGTCCCGCCCGGGAAGGTCAGGATGCCGTGCGAGGCAAGCAGCTCGAGCTTGGCCCGCAGGGTGTCCGTGCGCACGAAGACGGATGTCCCGAATGAGCATTTCCAGTGGTCGATGCGGTCCGCTGCGACCTCAAGGACGTCCTGGGTGCCGAGCATCCCAAGGCCCTTGTCCAGGACCATGTTGAGCCCGACGGAACGCGGACGGCCATCGCCCGTCCGATCCCGGCCGATGATCCCTTCCCATGCGAGTTCAGTCACCGTCAGCTCCCATCGAGAGCCCGCGCAGCGCGCGCTCCACCATGACCAGGTCCGCGCCCCATGGCACGGTCGTGACCGCACCCACCGATTCGATGTCGAACTCGAGGAGGCAGCATTTGAGCAGCGTGGTCTCAGCACGGTCCCCGGCGATCTTGCGCGGACACATCTCGACCCGCGGCGGTTCGTCACCGTAGTAGTGGCGATGGAACTGGAGACTGCGTTCGCAGCCGATCAGTGTCCAGTCCTCGCGATGCGCAGGTCGCTCGTCGAGGAAATGGACCGGAGCGCCCAGGTCATCCAGGCCGCCCGATCGACAGGGCAACAGGTACGCGGCCGGGGTCACGGTCGCGCACAACGCCCGCACATCGATGGTTTCGAGCTCGAGGCGGATGGCTGGCAGGTCCGCGTAGCTCAGCACATGGCGGGCCATCTCGTAGATCTTGGGCGGAGCCGGCGGCGTGACCTCCACGACCCGGATGACCAGCGGGTCCGGGTGATGGATGAGGTTGACATGATCAAACATGCCCTCGACGACGATCGTCTCGTCTGCGCGAGTGCCGGCGATGGCTGCGGCAGCCGCCAGGGCGGACCGGTTGGCGGTGTCGGTCGTGGGCGAGTGGATGTAGCGACAGGTGGCTGGCAGCGCCAGCACCTCCACCGCGGTGATCGGCGAGAACAGATCGACGTCGTTGGTTCGGGCGATGGCGATGACCGCCGTCGCATCATCCGCGCCGCGCAGCACGATGAAGTCCGTTCTGCGGTACGCCTCGCGGCCCAGGAAGTGCGCACTGATCGTCGGTTCGTCGAGGGCGCCTTCGAAACGCTGGACACTCACCCGCCGATAGGGCAACGGAACGAGGTTGGTGGTGCCGACGTACGGGATGCCCGTCGCGGCGACGGCTGGCGAAGTCATCGATTCACCCCAGCTGTGGCGACCATGCCGGCCGGCGGCGGGACGACGATGGATGGACCGAGCGGGAAACGACGGTCCCGGTCCTCGGGCGAGATCTCGTGCTCGTGGACGAGGGCCGGATCGAGCGCCCGGATGATGGCCACGGTCTCCGCGTCCGGCATCGGGATCGTGGCGATACCCGCTGCCTCGCGCAGCGGGAACCCGGTATTGTCGCGCACGAGATCGACGGTCGTGTCCGGGTAGAGCGCGACGAGGCGCAGCTCGCCGTCCACGAAGTCGAACAGCCCGAGATCCGTGACCAGCCAGTCCGGACCGCCACCGCGATGACCGAGTTCGCGGCGCGACCGGCCATCCGGCGCCCGATGGCCAAGGTTGGTCACGAAGTCGACCGGCTCCATCAGGCGCAGCAACCGTCGACCGGCGCGGTCCGTGCGGGCGCGCTGCGCTGCGGTCCACAGGGTCACGGCGCCCGCATCTGCCGACAGATTGCCACCGCCACCGCCACCGGGCAGCTTCTTGGCCCTCTCGCCCTGGCCCAGCCGGGTCACGTTGGCATTGCCCCATCGATCGATCTGGACGCCGGACAGGAACATCCGGCCCATCCGGCCGCTGGCGGCCAGATCGAACAGCTCCTCGATGTCCAGGGCGCCCTCCGCATCCCGATCGAGGACCCAGTCATTGGACGTGGGCGGCAGGAACGGTGGTCGGGGGTTGACGGCATAGGTCGCACCGGCGATCAGGACCATGTGCGGGGCATGGGTCCGCTTGGCCACGTGCAGCGCGAGCTGGACCAGCGGCGACCCGAAACCGTGGAACACGAGTGTGCCGTCGGTGACGGTCCGGGCGAGGGCGGCGATGAATGCCTCGCCCAGGGAGCACTGGCCGTCGTCGAGCGTCGCTGTTCGCATCATGAGGCCGCTTCCGCGTACAGCGTCTGCCACGCATCCGCGCCGTCCGCCCACGTCCCGAGCCGGGCTCGGGTCGCGCCGCCACCCACCCGTTCGAGATATGCCGCGTGGTCCGCCGGCCCGAACACGAACGGCTCCAGGTACTCGGCCGCGAATGCCTCCGCGCCGCGCGACGCCGCCTCGTGATAGCGGGCCGTGTGTGGCCGGTCATAGGCGTAGAACGGGTAACAGGCCGTCGGATGGGCACCCATCGGCACCTCCGCGAGGGCCGTCACATAGAAATACGGAACGCTGACGCCACCCAGACGTTCCAGCTCCTCGTGGCTGACGATCTGCTCGACCGTGGCGATCACCGCTCGCGAAGCCCGCGCAAACAGCAGATCGGCGACCGGCGGGCCCTCGATCCGGAGATTGCCATGGGCATCGCCGTACTGGGCGTGGAGGATGGCGACATCCGGGGTCAGGGCCGGGACCAGGAGCAGTTCTTCGCCGGTGAACGGGCAGGTCATCGTGCGGTACTCGGGATGGAGGTCCATGAAGCTCGTACCGCGGAGCGACCGGAGGGGCATGAACGGCAGGCCTTCGATGGCCGCCCGAAGCTGCTGCACGATGGTGTAGCAGGTGCTGTCCTCGATCCGCACATCGCCCGATTCGATAGCGCGCCGGTAGTTTGGAGCCAGCCCGAAGTCGTGCTCGAAGCCGACGTAGCTCTCCATCGAGGCCGCCACGGCGCCCGCCCCGCACAGCAGGTCGATATCGATGCCGTGGGCGGAGCCGACCACGCGCAACCCGCGCCGACCCTGGCGGATGATCTCGCGCAGCGCAGCCATCGGCTCGCGTGAGGACAACCCCCCACCGACGGCCACGAGGTCGCCGTCACGAACGTGACCGGCAAGCTCGGCCAGGTCGACCCGCTTGTCCGTCGCCGTGTACACCGTCCCGGGTGGCAGGTCCGTCATATCGAGGTCATCCCTCCATCAACGGAGAAGACGGCGCCGGTCACGAAGCTCGCCTCGTCCGAGACGAGGAACAGGATGGCTTGTGCGATCTCCTCCGGTTCCCCGAAGCGGCCCAGCGGGTACTTGGCCAGACGCTTGGCCATGGCCGCCTCGCTGGTATCGCTGCCCAGCAGGGTGCGGCCCAGATCCGTCGTGCCGACCGTACCCGGACAGATGCAGTTGACCCGGATCCCCTTTGGCGCGTAGTCGGTCGACATCTGGCGTGACAGGTTCACCACGGCACCCTTGGCCGCGCAGTACGCCGCCATCCCGCCGACGCCCACGACGCCCGCCACCGATCCGAGGTTGACGATCGCCCCGCGGCCGCCCTCGATCATGTGCGGGACGACCGCCCGGGACATCAGGAACGTGCCGGTCACGTTGACCGCCATCACCCGGTCCCAGTCGGCGAGCTCCGTGTTGTCCACCCGGCCGAAGACGGCGATCCCGGCGTTGTTGACGAGCGTATCGAGCGACCCGAGCGCGGCGTGTGCCGCTTCCACGGCCGCGGCCACGGCCGTCTCATCGGCCACGTTGGCCCCGAACCCGACGACCCGGGTCCCACCACCGGACAGCGTCGCGGCGGATGCCTCCGCCTTGTCGGCGTCGATATCGATGAGTGCCACGTTGGCACCTTCGCGCACGAACGCCGTGGCGATGGCCAGGCCGATCCCGGCCGCGCCTCCGGTCACGATGGCGTTGCGGCCGGCCAGTCTATCCGTCACAGGTTCTCCTCACTGCGCACTGTAAGCCCCGTCCATGACCAGGGCTGCACCATTGAACTGACCCGCTTGCGGGCCGGCCAGAAAGGCCACGGCGTTGGCGACGTCGACGGCCGTGGCGATCTCCCGCTGTGGGATCCGCTCCAGGATCGCGGCACGCATCACGGGATCCGACAGGCGCCAGTCTGTCATCGGCGTGTGGACCATCCCGGGGCAGACCGCGTTGGCGCGGATCCCGCGCGCGGCGTAATCGACCGCGATCGATTTCGTGAGCTGGACCACGGCGCCTTTGGACGCCGTGTACGCGGCGCGGCCGGGAAAGGCCACCAGACCGGCAACGGACGCGATGTTGACGATCGTCCCGCGGCCTTGCTCGAGCATGATCGGGATCGCCGCCCGGCAACCCAGGAAGACGCCCCGGACGTTGACCGCCATGACCCGGTCGAACTCATCGATCGGCGTCTCGTGGACCGTCGTCGCCCGCTGATCGCCAGTGATGCCGGCGTTGTTGACGAGCACGTCCAACCGCCCGAACCGATCCGTCGCGGTCCGGACCGCCAACGCCACCTGCGAAGGGTCCGACACGTCGGCGACCACGGACGCCACCCGCTCGCCGTGGGCGGACCAGCCGGCAACGACGCGATCCAGCGCGTCCGCGGAAGCATCCACGGCAACGACCCGCGCCCCGTCCTCCAGGAACCG
>JANOIS010000276.1:0-4882 GCA_031407755.1 Chloroflexota bacterium
CCGCCAGGCTCGGGCTGAACCCCCCAAGCGCCTCGAACGCGACCTCCGCGGCAACCCGGTCCGCGTCAAGATCGGGCTCGATGAAGGTCGCCTCAGGGACGAGTCGATGGGCGCTCCCGAGCGGCATCCCGCGCCGGACGCCCAGCGCCCGCGCGTCCGGGCTCGCGTCGATGACCAGCCCCGGATCCCACGGCCGCCCGCCCAGCACGAGCGGACCGGTCGGGAAGGGCGCGGAGCGTCGGGCCCGTGCCAGGCCCAGTGGAAGGTGTGGCACGAAGAGGTGGAGACGTCGCATGGTCGTGGGTCTTTCGATCGGGGGCCTCGAGCAACAGGTGGTCATGGGCGAGACACATGTCCCGTTCGCCGCCATCGGCGTACAGGATCCGGAGCGTCGCCCGACGCCCCGGCGGGCCGTGGCGGTTGTGTGTCACGAGGGCTTCCGTGCGCTGGCCGACGACATCGCGGCCCAGGCGGACCCACGACCGGCGAGCCAGTTCCAGCCGGATGCCGGTCGACTCGGCGACCGCGGTCGCGAGGCCACCGGCGAGGCCGGGCGCATCGAGGATGAGGAGCAGGGTCTCCGCGCGTCGGGCGAGCGCGGCCAGTCGATGGAGTCGATCGGCGATGTGTGCCGGCTTGTCCGTCCTGTCCAGTCGGCCGCCAGGCAGATCGATGACGAGCATGTCCACCGACCGACCCGCCAACAGGCTCCCCGCGATGCTGAGGCCCTCGTCCAGGCCCGCCGGGGTGATGACGACGAGCCATTCGAGCCGAACGCCGCGAGCGACGGCCTCGATCGGATCGAAACTGCGCGACAGGTCCAGCCAGGCCACGACGGACCCAGCGTTCTGTGCCTCCGCCGCAACCCGCAGCGAGAGCGTCGTCCGCCCGCTCGAGCCGTCACCCCGGATCGCGACGCTGGCCGACTTTGGGAAACCACCCGGCCCGAGGATCGCATCGAGTGCCGCGAAACCCGTGTGGATGATCCGATCGTCGCCAGGCAGCGGTGCCACGTCCGGAGCCGACGCGGGCGCGAGAGCCAGCGCCCCCACCACCCGCGGAGCTGCCGCACCCCACCGAGCCCGGAGGCCCGCGACAGCAGCATCCACATCACCACGACCGGTCGTCATCGGACGCCTAGACTAGAACAGATGTTCTACTACGACAAGTCCCTGGACGCGGTTAAAATCATGACATCATATCTTGACTTCTGATGTCATATCGGTAGGCTTGCGACATGACGGACGTGCGCAGGCCCAGGACAGTCTTTCCCCTTCGATTCGAGAACGAGCGGACGCGCGAACTGCTGCGCGTCGTGGCAGAGCGCCGAAACACCTCCATGAACCAACTCGCGGAAGAGATGATCGAACGTGAGCTCGAGGTCCTCGCATTGGGCCTCGAGAGCGGCCTCTCTCGAACGGTCGAGCTGTTGCGCACGTATCGCGGTCAGGGTCGGGCCAGCGCCTGGTCGGCGTTCGCGGAGGCCGAGGCGCTGCCGGAGCCGGTCATCGCGCATCGCGTCGATCCCGACGACGATCCGTTCGGTGTGGCGCGAGCCTTCGAGCGGGACGGTTGATTCTGGTCACGTGCCTTGCCTGGGACGGGGATCAGCCTGCCGACCTGGGCACGGTCGTGTCCAATGTCAAGGCCCTTTGGCCCTCGATCGAGGCTGACGCCATCGCCAGACCGACACCGTCGCTCGAGATGGCACTCGACTGGCATCGGCGGATCTATGCCGGCGTCGCCGTCCCCGAAATCCAGTATGTCGGCAACGTGCGGGATGGCGACCCGCGAAATCCGTGTCTCATCGACTACGAGTTGGCGGTCGGCGCTGTTCGTGCCGTCAGAGCCCGCGACGTCCCGGATGCGCTCGATGCCTTCGTCCGGTCGACCTCCACGGTGACCGCGGCCCTCGACGCGGCGGTCCCGGTCCATCGGGTACCGAGCGCGCCAGGTGCCCTTGCCGCCGTCATCCGGCTGTGCGCCTATGCCCACGGGGAATGGATCAGGATCCACCCGTTCGCGAACGGCAATGGCCGGACCGCCCGTCTGTGGGCGAACTGGACCGCGGTCCGTTACGGCCTGCCGCCGTTCGTGCGGATCAAGCCACGACCGGCCGACGTGCTGTTCGCGGGTGCGGCCGAGTTGTCCATGCGGGGCGACCACGGGCCGACCGAGGCGATGTTCGCGGTGATGCTTCGCGATGCTCTGATCTCCGCAAGCCACCGCCCCTGACGCTCGTCACGAGACCGACATGACCGCCCCCTAGCATCGCTCCCCTACCATGCTGTCGATGCCGACGTTGCCCGCTGGGCCCACCATCCCGACCGCGCCGATCCTTGTCGTCGACGATGACGCCAAGATCGTCCGGCTCGTCAAGACGTACCTCGAGCGTGACGGCTTCACGGTCGTGACGGCCGCGGACGGCCCGGCGGCTCTCGACGCGATCGAGCGCCACGCCCCGGCACTCGTCGTCCTGGACCTGATGCTCCCCGAGCTTGACGGGCGGGCTGTCATCCGAGCCGTGCGCCGCGACGAGGAGTCGGCCCACACGCCGATCCTGGTGCTCTCGGCCAGAAGTTCGACCATCGATCGCATCGCGGGACTCGAGGACGGCGCCGACGATTACCTGCCCAAGCCGTTCTCCCCGGCGGAGCTGGTGCTTCGGGTGAAATCGATCCTGCGCCGCGCGGGCGCGCCCGTATCGACGACCGACGCGATACCGGCAGAGCCGACCATCCGTCATGGCGATCTCACCATCGATCCCTCGCGCCATGAAGTCACGCGTGGCGACCAGACCATCGATCTGACGCGCGTCGAATTCCGCCTCCTGTCCACGATCCTCGCAGCAGATGGGCGCGTCCTCTCGCGAGACCAGCTGCTCGACGCGGTGTATGGCCACGAAGCGGCCGAGGTCATGGACCGCACCATCGATGTCCACATCCGCCGTCTGCGCGACAAGCTCGATGACGACGCGGATGCGCCGCGCTATGTGCAGACGGTGCGGGGCGTCGGGTATCGGGCGGCGCGGACATGACCCTGCCGGCGCCGGCCACGGCACGGTCCTGGCAATACCGCGGGGCTCCCGGCGCATGATCTCCCGCGGGATCGCCGGACGGATCGCGCTGGCGGCCATCGCCTCGGCCGCCGTTGGTCTGGTGATCCTCGGTGTCGGGGTGGCTGTCGTCGGCGCCGACGTGTTCACCGCACTGATGATGGAGGCCGGCGACTCCGCCGAGCACGCCCGCGAGGTGTACGACGCCTCCGTCACGGCCGTCGTCATCGCCGCGTCCGTCCTGGCGGTCCTCGCCAGTGTCTGTCTGGCGATCGTGCTGGCCCGGATGCTGGCCAGGCCCCTCAGCGATGTCGGTGCCGCGGCCAGGCGCATCGCCGACGGCGACTACAAGGCGCGCGTCCCGCGCAAAGGCCCCGAGGAGCTCGCGAGCCTCGCCGATTCGTTCAACCAGATGGCCGCCAGCCTGGAGCGCCAGGAATCGATGCGGCGTGACTTCATCGCGAACGCGGCGCACGAGCTGCGCACACCCCTGACCAACCTGCAGGGCTACCTCGAGGCCCTGCGCGACGGCGTCATCGTCGCCGACCGGGCCACCTACGAGTCGCTCCACGAGGAAGCCGATCGACTGGTCCGGTTGTCGCACTCGCTCGATGCGCTGGCCGAGGGCGACGCGGGCACGCGCCCGACGCACGCCATCGAACTCGATCTCGCGGCGGCCGTCCGGTCCGCGCTGGACCTCGCGGCTCCCACGATCGAGCGGGCAGGGCTGATGCTCAAGGCCGAGATCCCGTCCGTCCTTCTGGGTCAGGCCGATCCGGATCGACTCGCCCAGGTCCTGGCCAATCTGTTCTCGAACGCCATCCGCTACACGCCGGCCGGTGGCACGATCACGGTCCGTGCCGAGCGTCGACCCGGCGACCTGCTGGTGTCCATCGCCAATACCGGCGATGGCATCCCGCCCGAGGACCTCGATCGCGTGTTCGAGCGGTTCTATCGAGTGGAGAAGTCGCGGGATCGCGCGCGTGGGGGCGCCGGGATCGGGCTGGCCATCGTCAAGCAGCTCGTGGAATCAAGCGGCGGCCGGGTGGGCGCGGAGTCGCGCGACGGCCTGACCCGGTTCTGGTTCAGCCTGCCGGTGTGAGGATATGGCCGCTATGGCAGACCGATCGCGATCATCCCGACGAGCACCCCGCCCAGCCCGACCCACTGGATCGGCTTGAGCCGCTCGCCCAGAAACACAACGGCGACGATGATCGTGACCGCGGGGCCAAACGACGACGCGAGTCCGACAAGCCAGGTCTCGGCGAATTCGAGTCCGTAGGTAAAGACGATCAAGCCGGCAACGTCCAGGATGCCGGCCATCCCGACGAGTGCCACGACCCTTCGGTCGAACGTGCCGGCCACCCCTGATTCGCCGATGATCAGCGGCATCGCCGGACCGCGCAGCACGGTCAAGGCGATCGCGAGGATGGCAATGGATACGACCGCATTCGCGGTCCGCGTCACGATCAGGACCTCGATCCAGCTCGATCGGTCGATGACGATGTCGCTGCCGATGGACATCGTGGCGAAGAGCACGAGCGCAACGACCGCAAAACCGACTCCCGGGCTCGCGAACTTCGTCCCACGCAGCGTGCCATCGAACGCGACGCCGGTCAGGATGACACCGAGGGTCGCGATGGCCGCGCCGCCGGCCTGGATCGTGTTGAGCGACTCGCCGCGGACGATCACGGCGAGGACCACGGTCAGACCGCCGTACGCCGCGACCATCCCGCTGACCACGGCGATCGGCCCGATGCGCAGACCGGTGAAGTACATCAGGTAGGCCCCGGCCCCCGCCAGCCCGACGAGCGAGCCGCCGATGAG
>JANOIS010000304.1:0-1583 GCA_031407755.1 Chloroflexota bacterium
AAACAGGCGACCATCATGGCCACGAGCCCGACGACCTGCGGCCAGACCAGGATGAAGCTCTGGTCGAGCGAGAGCAGTGACGGGATACGCTGCTGGGCCTGCGTGTATCCCTCGACCGTGGCCGGCGTCGAGACCGACGTAACCTGCGGGTTGAGCAGCGACAGCGACGCCTCGCGATAGAGCGTGTCCGGCAGGAGCCGGCGCAGGCCTTCCTGGATGCCGTTGTTGCGCAGCCGTTCCTCGACCGAACCGGTCAGAGGCGCGATCACGCCACCCGCCAGGGACACGATCAGCCCACCGAAGAAGGTGAACAGCATCCATGCCCCAAAACCGATCAATGCCGATGTGGCCGCGCGGCGCACGACGACCGACAGCAGCATCCCGAATGCGAGCCACAGGGCGACGTATACGAAGGTCAGCAGCACCCACAGCACGATGCGCAGGACCTCGGCCGGTTCCGGCACGATCCCGAGCCGAATCAACCCGAATGCGGAGATCGCCCCGACGACCGACACGAGAACCAGCCCGATGACCGCCAGACCCGCCACGAACTTGCCGTTGACGACGTCGTCGCGGTGGATCGGCTGGGACAGCAGTCTGGGCAGCGTTCCCTGGGCACGCTCCCCGTTGACCGCATCGAAGGCGAACGCCAGACCAAGCAGCGGGGCGACGTAGGCAAGGAATCCAGCGACCGAAGGCAGCGTCACCTGATCACCGACATCGGGGGCCAGCCAGAACAGGGCGATGAAGATCGCCTGGGCATCCGTCACGCTCGACGCCACACCGCGGATCGCCGCGGCGGCGAAATACAACGGGATGGCGGCGGCGAGGCCGAGCACCACGACGAGCACGATGAACCGCGCCGAGAGCAGGTGATCGGCGAATTCCTTGGCGGCCACGACCGTCCAGCCCGACCCGGGCACAGACCTCGTGCGCGGCGCGGGCAGCGCACTCATGGCTGATCCTCCCCCTCGACGTTGACCGCCGGCAGGGTCACGGAGGCGACGGGATCCGTGGCCTGGTCGCGAGCCTCGTGCCGCGCCGCCGGCACGTCAGTGACGGTCGTGGCCTCGCGACCGCGGCCGGGACGAGTAGGCCCCGAGGAAACGGCCGGCCGTGCCACCGCCCGCCGATAGATGTCCTCGAGCGAGGGTTCGACCGCGCGGATGGAGGCGAGCGGCAGACCCTCCGAGGCCACCGCTGCCAGGATCGCGGTCCGGACGGCGATCGGATCCATCCCGGCGGCCATCGTCACGACCCACGGGTCGCCGGCATGGCTCCCGTCGACCACCGACGACACACCAGACACGCCGCCAAGGATCGTCCGCGCCGATGACCCGTCGTCCCCGTCCGCAAGGTCAAAACCGATCTCGACGTGGTGTCGGCCATCTCCGAAGCGTTGGGCCAGCTGGCTCATGGTCCCCTGCCCGATCAGCCGGCCAGAGGCAAAGATCCCGATCCGGTCGCACACCGACTGGACCTGGTTCAGCAGGTGGCTCGATAGCAGGATCGCCATGCCACGCTCGCGAACGAGGCGGCGCAGCAAGTCGAGCACCTCGACCACGCCGAGCGGATCGATCGCC
>JANOIS010000316.1:0-14892 GCA_031407755.1 Chloroflexota bacterium
CGTTGTTGACCGATGGGGTCGAGCCGGGCGCCTGAACCGTGGTCCCCCGGATCTTCAGCGACGACCTCCCGTCGTATTCGGCGACGACGCCGGCACATCCAGGACCGATGCGTCCATCCTCGGGCTGGCCGACGAGACTTCGCCAGAGAGCACGCGCCGAGCGATCCCGCCAGATGACGCCCGCCAGCATCACTAGGCGCGCTATGAGCCCTTCGTGCGTCCTCGGAGCGGCCACGTATCCGCCTGATCGTGCGTGCGCGTGTCGTCGTTCCGGGTGCGCGACGGCTCCAGGAGCGCGGACAGCCCGCCTAACGTTCTGTGGGACGACATCTGGCGGGATCGGGGTGGGCCCCGGCGGGCGCGGCCAGACCGACGGGAGACGGGCCGGGCTCCCGCACCCGTGAACGTCGGCGGCGGCGCCGCGCTTGAGCGTGAGGTGCTCGGCGAGCGCTCGTCGAACGGTCCCGATCTGCGCCTACCACGACCCACGGTCGTAGCTGACCGGATCGGGGCATACGCGGGACGTCGTCAACAACGTCCTCAGGAATCACACCTAGAGCCGGCGCGCGACTGATCGCTTGCGGTGTTGGGGTGGCCTACGGGGCTCGAACCCGTAACCTCTGGAGCCACAATCCAGTGCTCTGCCGGTTGAGCTAAGGCCACCGCGGCGCGGTCGTCCGTGGAGGTCGCGCGTTGTGCGCGGGTGGACGAAGCCAGCGGAGTATATCGAAGACGCGGCTAGACCACGGCAGCCCATCACGGCCCACCGCCGTGGCCGCCCGCGCGGTACCGTACCCCAGCATCCATCCGCCGTCCGCACGGAGAACCCATGGCCACCAGCGAACACGCCGGCCTGCCGGTCGATCCTTCCTCCCTGGTCGATGTCGATGCACTGCTGGCCGCCTACCACGACCGCCGACCGGACATGATGGACCCGACCGAGCGGGTCGCGTTCGGGACGTCCGGCCATCGCGGCTCATCGTTCCGTGGCGCGTTCAACGAGGCCCACATCCTCGCCATCACCGAGGCCATCTGCCGCTACCGCGCGAGCCGCGGCTACGACGGGCCGCTGTTCGTGGCCCGCGACACGCACGCCCTGTCCGAGCCAGCCACACTGACGGCGCTGCAGGTCCTGGTGGCGAACGGGGTCGACGTCCGTATCGATGCCGCCGACGGCTACACGCCGACGCCCGCCCTGTCCCACGCCATCCTCGTGGCCAATCGATCGGCGGGGATCGGCGGCACACGCCTGGCCGACGGGATCGTGGTCACGCCATCCCACAACCCGCCCGACGACGGTGGCTTCAAGTACAACCCGCCCAACGGCGGCCCGGCGGACACGGACGTGACGCGCTGGATCCAGGACGAGGCGAATCGGCTGCTCGAGGCGTCAGGCCGCGATGGGATCGATGGCATCCGGCGCGTGTCCGACGCCGAGGCGCGCAGCGGGGCGACACCGTTCGACTTCATGGGCCGCTACGTCGCCGACCTCGACGCGGTGATCGACATGCCGGCCATCGCGGCCTCTGGGCTGCGCATCGGTGTGGATCCGATGGGCGGGGCGTCGGTCGCCTACTGGAGTGCGATCCGTGATCGCTACGGGCTGGACCTGACGGTCACCAACGAGGCGGTCGATCCGCAGTTCGGGTTCATGACCGCGGACTGGGACGGCAAGATCCGGATGGACCCGTCGTCGCCCTTCGCGATGGCCCGGCTGGTCGCGCTGCGCGATCAGTTCGACCTGGCCCTTGGCAATGACGCCGATGCAGATCGGCACGGGATCGTCACCCCCACCCGCGGGCTGCTCGATCCCAACCATTTCCTGTCGGCCGCCATCGCGTACCTGTTCGGTGGGGCACGGACATGGGGCTCGGTGGTCGGTATCGGGAAAACATTGGTGTCGTCATCGATGATCGATCGGGTGGTCGCCGATCTCGGTCGACGCCTCGTCGAGGTCCCGGTGGGGTTCAAGTGGTTCGTGGACGGGTTGCTCGACGGCTCGCTCGGGTTCGGCGGTGAGGAGAGTGCCGGAATGTCGTTCCTGCGCCGCGACGGGACGGTCTGGACGACGGACAAGGATGGGATCATCGCGGACCTGCTGGCCTGTGAGATGACGGCGCGCACCGGCAGCGATCCGGGTGTGGCGTACGTCGCCCTGACCGATCGATTCGGGGTCTCGCCGGCGTACCGGCGGATCGATACGCCGGCGACCCCGGCCGAGAAAGCCGCATTGGGGCGATTGTCGGCGGGTGATGTGCGGGCGAGTTCGCTCGCTGGCGACCCGATCACGGCCGTGTTGACCGAGGCGCCCGGCAACGGGGCCGCGATCGGTGGGCTCAAGGTGACCACCGACCACGGCTGGTTCGCCGCCCGCCCATCAGGGACGGAGAATGTGGTCAAGGTCTACGCGGAGAGCCTGCGCGGCGAGGAGCACCTCGGCCGACTCATCGACGAGGCCCAGGGCCTGGTTGCCACGACGCTCGCGGGGTCCTGACGACCTGCCGAATCGGCGATGTCAGCCCCAGGCACCATTTCCGCACAGCCGTGCACGACCGATCGCCCAGCATGCCGAATCGGGCGTACGAAGCGACCGGTCACGAGGATCCTGTGCGAATCTGGTGTCTGAGCGTGACATGTCGGGCCTCAGGCACCCATGTCGGCACCATCTCCGCACAGCCGTGCACGACCGACTGCCCAGCCTGCCGAATCGGGGCTACGAAGTGATCGATCACGCTGATCTGTCCAGGAATCGTGCCTGGGGCTGACACGCCCGGGCTGAGCTACACCTCAACCTCGGCCGTGGAGCGGTATCCGGGCGGCGGTGATCGCCGCGGCATCATCCGAGGCGAGAAATCGGAACGTGGCCGCGATCTCGTCCGGCGTCGTCCACGACGCCTTCTTCGGATCCGTCGTTCGCTCGCCACGTTCGTCGATCGCCTTGACCACGACAAGGTTCACGGTCACGCCCGTGTTCGCGGTCTCGCGGGCGAGCGTTCGTAGCAGGATCTCCTCCGCGGCCTTGCCCACGGCATAGGGCGCCAGACGGGCTGGCGGTTCAGACGCGACCGGTGTGGTGACGGCGAGCACCCGACCCCAACCGCGGTCGACCATTCCGGGCACCACGGCCCGGGTCATGTGCAGGGTCGTCCACAGATGCTGGTCCAGCATCTCGGTGAGATCGTCAGTGGCCAGGTCAACGATCGAGGTGCCGCCGCGGTAGCCGCCCACGAGGTGGACCAGGACATCGATCCGCCCGAAGCGCGTCATCACCGCCTCGACGGCCGACTGCGCCCCGGCGGGGGCGCTCAGATCCCCGATCCCGGCCACCCATCGATCGGCGGCGAGGTCCAGGTCGCCCGCCACGCCCGCCAGTCGATCGCCGTCCGTGCCGACAAGCCCGAGCCGGGCGCCGTCCCCCGCAAAGGCTCTGGCGACGACCCGACCGAGCACGCCCGTGGCGCCGGTGATGAGGACGACGCGATCAAGCATGACCGTGAGTATGCCCGGGATGGACTACGGCGGAGTGCACGTATCCCCTCGGCAGGTACGCCAACCACCCCGGACCCTCCGGTACCGCGGGTGGCGCGAGTCCGGGACCATCGCGCCGGGGACCGCCCGCGAGGCACCGCCTACGGTGAAGACCACACCAGACCTCCTCCGCACTCCCGCGGATCCGACGTCTTCGTCACGCGAGTCGCATGTCTGTGCTACCCGAATCGAGTCGCAAGCCCACGTCCAGGCGAGTCGCCAGCCTCGTCGCGCTCGTGTTCGCCGTCGCGTCCGTGGCCGGTCTCGCGAACCCCCGGCCCATCCTTGCCTGGGACGAGGGCGCCTACAGCGGCGCCTCGGAGAAGGATCTCATCGCGCTGACCAACCGCAGCCGCGCCGCCGCGGGGCTCAGGGCGCTCAAGGTCGATTCGGCGCTGACCGCCGTCGCCCGCTGGCGCAGCAAGGACATGATCGAGCGCGACTACTTCAGCCACGACATCCCTGGTTACGGCTCGGTCTTCAACAAGCTCGATGCCAAGGGCTATTGCTACAAGGTCGCGGGCGAGAACATCGGCTGGAACACGTACCCTGACGATACCGCCACGGCCGCCATCCACGGCATGTTCATGGACTCATCCGGGCATCGCAAGAACATCCTGGGCAAGGCCTGGGACGTGATCGGCGTGGGGGCATATCAGGGGCCCGGCGGCAAGAAGATGTGGACGGTGCTGTTCGCGGACAAGTGCGGGGGTGCGACCGCGACGCCCAAACCGACGCCCAAACCTACCCCCAAACCGACGGCGAAACCCAGGCCGAAGCCGACCGCCACGGCCAGACCGGCGGCGACGCCCCAGCCCACGCCCGACCCGACACCCAGCCCGACGCCATCGCCCACACCCACACCTATACCGACCCCGACCCCAACGCCGACGCCCGGCGGCAATGGCCTTGGGCCCGGAGGTCAGGACGGCGGCAACGGGCAGGGCGGCCAGAACGGCGATGGCGGTTCGTCCGGGAATGGCACCCCGCCGGGTCAGGCCGATGGCCAGGTCAGCCTCCGGATCGCCACGCCGATCGTCGCGGGCGGCCTGCTCGAGATGATCATCGGCGGGGTCACAGGAGCCTTCTTCGGCGGCTGACCGGCGACTGACCGGCCGCTGACCGGAACCGGATGACGGGGACCGCGGGCCTCCCCGGGCGGTACTGGGTCGCGTCGGGACCATCGACCCCTCGTCGGTGCCTCCGCGCACCGCTAGGGTGACCAGACCACACCGCTCCGCACCCGAGGCCCACATGACCGCGCAGCTCGACGCCCCCACGGCCGTGCATCGCACCACCAGCGACCCGATCCTCGAGGCCCGTGACCTGGTCAAGAGCTATCCCCTCGGCGAGACCACGGTGGACGCGCTGCGGGGTGTCTCGCTGTCCGTCGCGGCCGGCGAGTTCGTCGCCCTGATGGGTCCATCAGGCAGCGGCAAGAGCACACTCCTGCAGTTGCTCGGCGGATTGGACCAGCCCACGAGCGGCGACGTCGTGCTTGAGGGCGAGGTCATCAGCCGGCTTTCGGATGATCGCGCGACGCGCCTGCGGCGTGACCGTACGGGCTTCGTCTTTCAATCGTTCAATCTCATCCCGCTGCTGGACGTCACGGAGAACGTCGCCCTGCCGTTCACGATCGCGGGTCAGGATCCGTCACGTGGCGTACTGGCCGAGCGGATCCGTGACGTCCTCGATCTCGTCGACCTGACCGGCAAGGAGCACCACAAACCGGACCAGTTATCGGCCGGTGAGCAGCAGCGTGTCGCGGTCGCCCGCGCCCTTGTGACACGACCGGCCCTCCTGTTCGCCGACGAACCGACGGGCAACCTCGATTACACGACCGGCGGTGAGATCCTCGATGCCCTGTGGCGTTCGTGTGAGGAGCGGCACCAGACCATCGTGCTCGTCACCCACGACTCAAAGGCCGCGGCCTACGCGGATCGCGTCCTGGTCGTACGCGACGGGCGGATCCTGGACACGATCGAGCTCGGTCGGCGGGCAGACCATGACGCCACCGCGCTCATCGGCCGGCTCGCGCAGCTCGGGCTGTAACGCATGGGCGGACTCAACCGGCTGGCCTGGCGTGGACTGCGGGCCCGGCCCCTGCGGACGGGCCTCACGACCATCGGCGTGGCCCTCGGCGTCGCGGTCCTGTTCGCGGGTCTGTCCACCAACAGCGGGATCGAGACGGCCGTGGACCGGACCGTCGGCACACTCGTCGGCCGGGCGGACCTGCGGGTCTCGGCTCTTGGCGAGGCGGGCCTCTCGGCGACGACCTACGACGCGATCTCGACCCTGCCCGGGGTGGCGATCGCCGCACCGAGCCTGGAGCGCCGGACGTATCTTGGTCTGGACCGATTCGAGCCTGGGCAGCCACTGCCGGCGCCGGTGACCGTCGTCGGTATCGATCCGACGAGCGAGGCGCAGGTGCACGACCTGACCCTGGCGAGCGGTGATCCGCTCCCGGACGGCGACGAGGGCAGCGCCTTGATCAGCACGACGCTCGCTCGCGAGGACGGCCTCTCGATCGGCGATCTCCTCGAGGTCGAAGGCCCGGATGGCCCGTTCACCTACAGGGTCCTGGGTGTGCTCGCTGTCGACGGGCCGTGGTCAGGGCCGACCGGACGGGCGGTCATCGTGACCCTGCCGGCCGCCAGGGACGCCTTTGGCGGGATCGGCCTCAGCCGGGTCGATCTGCGCTTCGCCGACGGCGTCGACGCCACCGCCGTGACCGCCGACCTGGAGGCGGCACTGCGCACGGAGCCGTACATCCTGTCGGTGCCACGCGACCTCGCAACCTCGTTGCGGGCCTCGACGGGTGACTTCGCGGCGATGACGGCGCTCATCGGCGCCATCGGACTCTTCACGGGTGCGTTCCTGATCTTCAACTCGATGTCGATGACGGTCGTGGAGCGGGTCCGCGAACTCGGTCTGTTGCGGGCGGCCGGGGCCACCCGCGGGCAGCTGACCTCGTACATCCTCGTCGGGGCGTCGGTCATCGGTGTGGTCGGGTCAGTGGCGGGCATCGGACTCGGGGCACTCCTTGCTGCCGTCATGGCGGGTTGGATCCGAACCGTCGGCGAGGTCTCGCTCGGCGGCCCGGTCGTCACGTTGGGCGACACCATCCAGGCGTTCATCATCGGCATCTCCGTGACGCTGGCGGCTGCCATCGAACCGGCCCGCCGCGCCGGACGGATCACGCCGGTCGAGGCGCTCAAGGCGCGCCTGGATCCACCCACTGCCAGACATGCCCGCCTGCGCTGGCTCGTCGCGGTGTTCGCGCTGGTCGGGGTCGTGGGGCTGGTGATCTGGCCGCGTGGGGCGGACGACGGGGCGATCGTGCGTGCGCTGGGGGTCTACCTGGTCCTGCTCGTGGCCGTGCTCGCCGTCCCATTCGTGTTGCCGGCCCTGGCCCGCGTCGCCGGGATCCCGTTCGCCATCCCTGCCAAACTCGAGGAGCGACTCGCGCGAGCGTCCGTGCTGCGCGACCGCAGTCGAGCGGCCCTGACCGTCGGCGCCCTGACCATCGGACTCGCGCTGATCGTCGCTCTCGGCGGCATGGCTCAGTACGTCCGGGGGGCGGCCGGATCGTGGATCGCAACCGTCGTCCCAGGCGACCTCGTCGTGACCTCCATCTTTCCGCGCGCGCTCGACGAGGGTATCGAGGAGACACTGCGCGATCTGCCGGGGGTCCGATCCGTCAGCCCGATCGCCGCCTTCGATCTCGCAGTCGGTGGCGTGCCCATGGCAGCCGCCGCGATGCGAGGCGCCGACCTCGCCTCGGATGGGCGCCTGATCTTCACCGCCGGGGACCGCCTCGCGGCTCTCGCCGATCTCGATTCCGGTGGCGCCGTCGTCGTACCGGCGGGCGTGGCGGCGCGCGACGGTCTCAGAATCGGTTCGGAGCTGTCGGTCACCACCGCCGACGGCACTGCTCTGTCGCTCCGGGTCGTGGGCATCGCCGCCCGCACCCTGCCCGGGACGACCGGGGAGGCGTTGCTGGTGGGCTGGCCGGATGCGGATCGACTGGGCGTGGCCGGGGTCGATGCCTTCGCCGTCCGGTTCGAATCGACGGCGACGGTCTCGGAGCGGGGCCGACTCGCCGACGAGGCGCGCGCCCTGGCCCTCGAACCCGTGGCCCTGGATCGGATCGAGGGCGCCATCGGCGCCGCGTTCGACCGGGTCTTCAGCCTGTTCGACGTCCTGGCGCTGGTGGCCGTCATCGTGGCGGCCCTTGGCATCGTCAACACGCTCACGATGAACGTCCTCGAGCGCGTCCGCGAGATCGGCGTCCTGCGTGCGGCCGGAATGACCCGGAACCAGGTGTGGCGCTCGGTCGTCGTCGAAGCCGGCATCACCGGGCTCGTCGGGGCGGTCTGCGGGGTGGCCACGGGGCTCGTGGTGGGGACGCTCATGGTCGCCCTGGCGGGAGGTGGGACGGACGGCGTGATCGGCGTGCCGTGGTCGTCCGTGGCGGTCGCCGTCGTGCTGGGGGTCGTGCTGGCCATGCTGGCCGCCGTGTATCCGGCCCGCCTGGCCAGCGGTGTGTCGATCGTGCGTGCCGTCGGCTACGAGTAGGCTAGACTCCTCCCGTTGCCGTGCCGCCCGCACGGCCCCCGTCACGGAGCCCGGATGACGATCGCCCTGCCGAGACTCGACCGCAGCACGGCCGAGGATCGTGGTATCACCCTCGCCGATTTTCTCGTGCCGATCCGCGTCGGTGAACGCACCCCCACCCGCCTTCGCCACGTCGTCCTCATCGTCGCTGGTGCCCTCATCGTCGCCCTGTCGGCCCGGATCGTGATTCCGATGTCGCCCGTGCCGTTCACCGGCCAGACGTTCGGGGTCCTGCTCGTGGGCGGGGCGCTCGGCTTCCGACGTGGTGCGGCGGCGCTGCTGCTGTACCTCGCGATCGGCGCGCTTGGTGTGCCTGTGTACTCGGACAACGGGGCAGGCCTTGCGGATCTCCTGGGCGTGACCGGCGGCTATCTCATCGGGTTCGCGGTCGCCGCGGCCATCGTCGGTCGGCTCGCGGAACTCGGCTGGGATCGGCGTATCGGCGGGTCACTCGCAGCCATGGCCATCGGGACCGCGGTCATCTACGCGATCGGTGTGCCGTGGCTCAAGTTCGCCGCGGATCTGCCGTGGAATGTGGCGGTCGCCGAGGGGATGACCAAATTCCTGATCTGGGATGCCGCCAAGCTCACCGTCGCCGCGGGGCTGTTCCCCGTTGCGTGGTGGCTCATCGATCGCCGACCGGACAACCGCTAGCCTCAGCGCTCGCCCAGGTCCGCGCGCAGGCGTCGATACGAATCCCGCAGCAACCGCGCGACCTCCGGCCAGTAGCCGCGCCCCGGTCCCCGCGCGCCGTGCGGGTCCGCGGCCGCGCCCCGGTCACGCACCTCGGCCGCCAGTCCGCGGAGACGTCCGGCCTCCGCGACCTGCTCGGGCGTGACCGCGTAGATCGCGGCATACAGGCCCGTGATCGCATCCCCGGCCGCGGCTCCAGCGGCCAGTCCCACTTCGCGGCGCACGACCCACCAGCGCAACTCGCGCCGGGCGATGTTCTCGGCATCCACGTCGGCGGGCAGACCGAGCAACCGGTACGCCCGACCGATATCGGGTGCGAACCGCTCGTACTCGCCCCGCGCCCGGGCGAATCCGGCCGCGGCTCGGGTCAGGAGCAGGCTTGCCACCAGCGTCCGTGGCCACGACACGCGGGCCTGCTCCCGCAGGGCCAGGACGAGCAGCCCGAATAGCCGTGCGGGTTGCCGCCGGTAGTAGGCCTTCCACATTCGCGTCTCGAGCGCGGCGAGGCGATCCGCATCAAAGTCGCTGCCCCAGCGTGCCATCGATGTCCCTCCTGTGCGTCACGGGCTATCGTGCGCCGGTGGATACGCGTTCGCCCGACGCCGGGATGTTCGGCCCGGGCTCGGAGGCCTGGGCGCTGGATCGCGAGGCGATGCTGCTGCTGGGTGCCGGGCCGCGGGCCCTGCTCCTCCAGCTCGCCCACCCGTCCGTTGCGGCCGGCGTGGCGGATCATTCCGATTTCCGCGCGGACCCGTGGCGCCGACTCGATGGCACGCTGCGGAGCTACCTGCGGATCATCTACGGGTCCACGGCCCAGGCCCGGGCGGAGATCCGGCGGCTCAACACGCTCCACCGCTCCATCACCGGTCCCGGCTACCGGGCGCGCGATCCGGACCTTGCGTTGTGGGTCCACGCCACGCTCGTGGACTCGACCATCGTCGCGAACGACGCGTGGCTCGGGCCGCTGCCGCGCGCAAGGGCGGCCCGCTTCTACGAGGAGTCGAGGTCACTCGGGCGGGTGTTCGGGGTACCGGACGCGGCGCTGCCGCGCGACCTCGATGCCTTCGAGGCATATCTTGCCAACCAGCTCGGGCCGGATGGTCCGGTCCGAGTCGGCGCCACCGCACGCGATCTGGCCGAGGCGGTCGTGCACCCGCCACTCCCCGGGCTGCTGGCACGCCTTCCGCTCGATCCACGACTCCATGCCTGGACGCTGTGGCCGGCGATCGGCCTGCTACCGCCCACGATCCGCGACGCCTACGGCTTCGACTGGAACCTCCGGCACCGACTCGTCTCGCGCTGGCTCGTGACCACGTGGCGTGCCTGGAACACCGTTCTGCCACCGGTCGTTCGGCACATGCCGCAGGCCCTGGCCGCCGACCGACGCGTCGCCTCGGGAGCCGACCCGAGGATCTCCGCCTCTCCGCCAAATGCTCGTCCCCGGAACGTTAGGCGGACATTTCGTCGCTCCGACGCCCGATTCGCCGCGCAAATGAGGCTCAGCCTGGCAGCGCCACGCACGATCACGCGCGGGTTTGTAGCCGAGGACCCGGCCACCGAGGCCATCTCCCCGCCGAAGGCTCCCCCCGACGAGCATTTGGCGGAGTCGTAGCTGAGCTGAGGTAAGGTGGCGGGCCCGTCAGTAGAACCTTGGGAAGCGCGGCGCGAACAGTTTCGAGAGGTCGACAGGCGTCGCGTCGTCCAGGGCGCGCAGCAACGTCGCCGTGCCGGAGATCCTGAATCGGTTGTCCGTCACGTACCCGCGGAGCGCCGCCCAGAACACCTTCGAACCCATCCGCCGGCGCGCCTCGTTCAGCAGATTGCCGCCCTGGATGTAGACGATCTCGTAGTAGCAGGTGCTCGAGTAGCTGTAGATCGAGCGATCGAGCAATCCGGTGCCGCACCGGCTCGCCCGGCGCAGACCCAGCACGTCGCGCGCGACGAAATCGGCGGCCGCTTCGTCCGCGAACGGCTGGCGTGCCTGGTCGTTGCCGACCAGCCCGTAGAACCACTGGTGGGCTGTCTCGTGGGTGACGAGGTAGCGCAGGTTGGCGCGGCCGACGCCGTACGGGATCCAGATGAGGCCCGGCGATTCCATCCCGTAGCCACCGGCCGACTGGACGACCTTGAACGTGGGGTACGGATACGGCCCAAGGCGCGCCTTCAGCTTGATAAAGGCGTCCACGGCGGCATCCAGGACGGCACCGGCGTTGGTCCCCGATCGGTAGTGGTAGCTCACCCGGGTCGCGCCGACCAGCACGGAGCGCGACCGGAAGTCGGGCGCCGCCGTGACGGTGACATCGCGGACGTTGCTTGCCTCGAACCACTGGGTCAGGCCGTCCGCGGACCCCTTGACCCGGGTCGCGCTGGACACCACCACCAGCCGCCGATCCGTCTCGATCCGCAACTTCACGGACGGACTGACCGGCGTGACGAACGGATCCCCGTGGTTGGGCCGGTCGAACGGCGTCGCGCGACTGATCCACGGGATCCAGCGGTAGGCGTTGACGATGCCGTTGGCCTTCGTGAACAGCCAGTTGGAGCCGCCCAGGCTGGAGCGCAGGTGCGCGGCGTAGCGGATCCGCACCGTCGTGGTCGCCCCACTCGCCAGGATCCCGCCGAGCGGCACGATGATCGTCTGGTCGTCGACGCGACCGCGGACCGCCGCGCCATCGACTTCGACCAGGCGCAGATCGAGCCCGCCACCCAGCCGCGCGGCGATGGTGTTGAACTCGATCCGATCGATCGGCCCGCCGGACGTGTTGGTGACGGTTGCCGTCGAATCCACCGCGAACGCCCGCGTGGCGTAGCGCAGGCTCAGCGTGGTGGCGTAGGTCGCGGAGAGGTTGACACTCGCGCGATCGACCACGCCCGGGGTGATGGCCGTCGCACCCGAGCCCAGCCCGATCCCGACCACCGTAGTGCGCGGGAGGTGCTCGGCGGCCTGGGCCCCGGTGGCCTGGGCCCCGGTGGCCAGCAGCAGCACCGCCAGCAGCCCCGGGATGGTTCGGGTTCGCAACGACATCCGGCCCATCGTACCCCGGGCCCTTCTACACTGGCCGCATGGCTGCGGGCATCGTCACCGATCCGTTCCTCGAGGCCGTCCGTGCCCGCGTCCCAGGGTTGCGCCTCCTGACCGAGACCACGGACCGCGAGGCCTATCGGCACGACGAGACGGCCTATCTCCCGACCGGGCTACCGGGCGCCGTCGCTCTCCCCACGGAGACGGCGCAGGTCGCCGAACTCGTGCGGCTCTGCGCCGAGCACGACGTCCCGATCGTCCCGCGCGGGGCCGGTTCCGGGCTGAGTGGCGGCGCGTCCGGGATCGATGGCGCACTGACCATCGCATTCACAGCCATGGATCGGATCCTCGAGATCGATACGGGGAACCTGTGCGTCGTCACCCAGCCCGGCGTCATCAACGCCGCGCTCAAGGCCGCCGTGGCCGAGCACGGCCTGTTCTACGCGCCAGATCCGGCGAGCTTCGAGATGTGCTCGATCGGAGGAAACCTCGGCACCAACGCCGGGGGCCTGTGCTGCGTCAAGTACGGTCAGACGCGCGAGTCCGTGCTAAGTCTCGAGGTGGTGATGGCGGACGGGACGGTCATCCGAACCGGCGGGAAGAGCATCAAGGACGTGGCCGGCTACTCGCTGACCCACCTCATCGTCGGGTCGCAGGGGACCCTCGCGCTGATCACGGAAGCGACCCTTCGGCTGCGCCCGACCCCGCCGCCGCGGTCCACGCTGCTGGCATTCTTCCCGACGCTCGAATCGGCGGGGGATGGCGTTGCGGCCATCGCGGCCGCCGGCCTGTCGCCGGTGACCCTGGAGCTGATGGATCGATTCACGATCCGCGCGGTCGACGACATGCATGACCTTGGTCTCGATCGCGATGCCGCCGCGTTGCTCATGATCGAATCGGACCTGCCGGGCGCGGCGGCCGACGATGAGCTGGCCCGTGGCGAGGCGGCATGCACGGCGGCCGGCGCGACCGCCACGGTCCGTTCGCGCGACGCGGCGGAGGCAGATCTGCTGCGCCAGGCCAGGCGGGCGGCGCATTGGGCCCTGGAGAAGCTCGGTGACGTGAAGATGGAGGACATCGGCGTGCCGCGGGCGCGGGTCCCGGACATGCTTCGCGAGATCGAGCGGATCGCGGCGAAACACGACGTGCGGATCGGGACGTTCGGGCACGCCGGGGACGGCAACCTGCACCCGGATCTCGTCCTGGAGCGCGGCGATCCGCGGGGAGCGGCGATCACCCGAGCGGTGCAGGAGGACCTCTACCGGGCCGCCATCGCCCTCGGTGGGACCGTGACCGGCGAACATGGCATCGGGTCCGCGCGGGTGGAATGGCTGGAGGCGCAGCGTGGTCCGGACGCGGTACGGGTCATGCGCCTGATCAAGACCGCACTGGATCCACAGGGACTGCTGAACCCGGGTCGCGTCCTGGCCTGACTGGGGCCGCCGCCGGCCCGTCCTGGGGCTGTCGGCCTGACCCACGTTTTCGGCACAGCCGTGCACGATCGGCCCGCGCGTGTCGGCGCTACCCACGTTTTCGGTACAGCCGTGCACGACCGGACGCTCAGATCGCCGAATCGGGCTCGCGGAGTGATCGATCATGCAGAGCTGTGCGTGAAAGGTAGGTGACGCCGACATCGATCGGCCGGACGTGTTGGGCCGGGCGGGTCGGGTGACGCCGACATCGATCAGCCGGGCGGGTTGGCCTTCATCCTCGAAACGCCGCGGTGCGTACCCTATGCATCATGATTCGAATTCCCCGCCCACTCGCGTTGATCGCGGCGGTCTTGTTCGCGACGGTCGCGACAGGCTGTGGCAGTCCGCCGCCGTCGGCGTCCCCGACCCCCACCGCGACCCAGACCTCCACCCCGACCACTCCGCCCACCCCGACCCCGGCCGCCGCGACTCCCAGCCGCCCGCCCGCCACCGTCCCGCCCACCCAGGCCCTGGTCGAGGTCCTGCTCGGGCGGGTCGCGGCGGATCCGACCGACGGCGATGCCCAGCTCGAACTCGGATTCGCCCTGCTCCAGCGCATCCGCGAGACCGCCGATCCGTCCCTCTACCCGCCGGCCGAGGCGGCCCTGACCGAGGCCCGCCGGTTGCTTCCCGATGAGGCCAACCCCGTGGTCGGCCTCGGGGGGCTCCAGCTCGGCCGGCACGAATTCGCGGCCGCCTACGAGACCGGCCAGGCCGCGCTGGCGATCGACCCGAGCTCGGTCGGGGCCGCGAACATCGTCGTCGATGCGCTCGTTGAATTGGGCCGCTACGACGAGGCGTTCAACGCCGCCGAAGCGCTCGTGGCCGCCTCGGCCGATCTGACCAGCCTGGCTCGTCTGTCCTACACCCGCGAACTGCAGGGCGATCTGCCGGGCGCGCTCACGGCCATGCAACAGGCCGCCGAGTCGCCAGGCCTCGCCGCCGAGAACACGGCCTTCGTGCTGTCCCTGGTGGGGCAGCTCCAGCGTCACACCGGCGACCCGGCCGCCGCCCGCGCATCCTGGGAACAGGCTCTCGCACTTGTCCCGGACCATGCCCCGTCCATCGCCGGTCTCGGGCGGCTGGCCGTCGGCGACGGCGACTTCGCCACCGCACGTGGCTACTTTGAGCGAGGCGCGGCGATCCTGCCCCTGCCCGAGTACGTCATCGCGCTCGGCGAGACGCTGGAGGCTGCCGGTGACACCGCCGGCGCACGAGACCAGTACGATCTGGCCCGCGCGCAGATCGCCCTGTTCGAGGCGGGCGGCGTCATCGTGGACCTCGAGTTTTCCCTGTTCGAGGCGGACCACGGCGATCCCGCACGCGCCCTCACCCTGGCCGAAACGGCCTACGCGGCCGCCCCCACCATCCGCGCCGCCGACGCCCTCGCCTGGGCCCTCCCCCGCCAGGGCCGCGACGCCGATGCCTGGGAGCGAGCCCAGGTGGCGCTGCGCCTCGGCTCGCGCGACCCACTCGTGCTGTTCCATGCCGGGGCCATCGCCGCGGCCCGCGAGGACGAGGCCCGGGCCCGTGAGCTGCTGACTGCGGCCCTCGCCACGG
>JANOIS010000322.1:0-6527 GCA_031407755.1 Chloroflexota bacterium
TCCGCGTAGTCCTCCAGCACACCCGCGCCCGAGGTCCGGCCGTCCTTCCACGATCGACCCAGCGAGCCGCCCGCCGTCAACAACCCGTCCACGATCACCGTTGCCGCGCTGGCCGCCGCTGCCGTGTAGCGCTCCTCTCCCAACAGCCGGCCGGCCTCGGCCAGGGCCGCGATCGCGAGGCCGTTCCAGGCGGCCAGGGCCTTGTCGTCACGGGCCGGCTGAGGACGCGTCGCCCGGCGTTCCAGCAGCTTTGCCCGTCCTGACGCGAGCTCGGCCTCCAGGCTCGGATCGTCCCGGAACGGCGGCGCATCGGGCGCAGGCCAGACCCGCGACGGGATCGTGACCCCCTCCCAGTTGCCCTCGTCTGTGACGCCGTAGGCCTCGCCGAACCGGGCCGCGACCACCGGACCCAGCACCTCACGGATCTCGGTGGCCCGCCAGGTGAAGGTCAGGCCCTCGATCCCGTCCGTGTCGGCGTCCTGGCTCGCCGCGAACGCGCCGTCGGTCGTGGTCAGCTCGCGGATCAGGTAGTCGAGCACCCCCACCGCGACGCTGCGATATCGATCGTCGCCGAACACGGCCCAGGCATGCAGGTAAACGCGCGCCAGCTGGGCATTGTCGTAGAGCATCTGCTCGAAATGCGGCACGAGCCAGTGGGCATCGGTCGCGTAGCGATGGAAGCCCCCACCGAGCTGGTCACGGATCCCGCCGTCGGCCATCTTGTCCAGTGTGAAGCGCGCCATCGGAGCGGTTCGTGCGTCGCCGCCCGCGATCCGGCGAAGCAGGTACTCCAGGGTCATCGGTTGGGGGAACTTGGGCGCACCGCCCCACGACCCGTTGCGCTGGTCGAACGACGCCACCAGCGCGTCGTCCACCGCCTGGAACAATTCGTCATCGATGGCCGGACCGGCGCCCGGTGCCGCGGATCGATTCTGCTCCACGAGCGCGGCGACCAGCCGCTGACCGGCGGCGATGATCTCGCCACGCTGCCCGGTCCAGGCCTTCCAGACGCCCTCGAGCACCTGCTGGAACGACGGCATCCCATGGCGTGGACGGTCCGGGAAGTACGTGCCGCCGTAGAACGGCTGGCCGTCCGGCGTCAGGAATACGGACATCGGCCAGCCACCGCTGCCGGTCATCGCCTGGACCGCGCTCATATAGATCGAGTCGAGGTCCGGCCGTTCTTCGCGGTCCACCTTGATCGCGATGAATCGATCGTTGAGGCGCTTCGCGGTCGCTTCGTCCTCGAACGACTCGCGCTCCATGACGTGGCACCAGTGGCAGGCCGCATAGCCGATCGACAGGAAGATCGGCCGGTCGAGGAGCCGGGCCTGGGCGAGCGCCTCCGGCCCCCACGGGAACCAATCGACCGGGTTGTTCGCGTGCTGAAGGAGGTACGGGCTCGTCTCATCGGCGAGGCGGTTGGGCATCACCGGATGGTAGTACGCGAGGTGAAATCGATGCTCGTTGGTGCACCCGCGCACCACATCAAGTCGAGTCTGATCCGATAACGGAGAGATAACGCATGCAGAGTATGGTCTAGGCCTATCCGCTTGGGTTACATTCGCCTCGTACCGTCACAGGAGTGCCACCTGTCGTGAGACGTTTGATCGTCGCCGTCATCGCGTCGTTGCTGATCGCTGGGCTGATCGTGCCCGCGGTCGCGGCCGCGCCGGCTCCGACGGCCGTACCGCGGGTGGTCGTGATCGTCGGTCCGTCCGGTGCTGCCACGGACCGCTATCGAGCCCAGGCTCGGGATGCGGCGGCCCTCGCCCGCAAGTTCACCCCGGACGTCACCGAGCTGTATTCGCCGAATGCGACCTGGCCCGCCGTCAAGGACGCGCTCCAGGGGGCCAGCGTCGTCATCTACATGGGCCACGGCAACGGCTGGCCGAGCAAGTATCGGGACAGCCTGTACCCGCCCTCCCAGAACGGCTTTGGCCTCAACCCGACCACGAGTTCCGGAGACTCGCGCCATCAGTACTTTGGTGAGGCCAGGATCGCGGAGAGCATCAAACTCGCCAAGAACGCGGTCGTGCTGCTGAACCACCTGTGCTACGCGTCCGGCAACAGCGAGCCCGGGGTGCCCGAAGGGAATATCGACCAGGCCCGCCAGCGGGTTGACAACTTCGCCGCGGGCTTCATCAAGGCCGGAGCCTCCGCCGTCATCGCCGAGGCTCAGGCGACCCCGAATCACATGCTGGCCACGATCCTTCGAGGCGGCAAGTCGATCGAGGCCTCGTGGCGCAAGGGCCCATGGGCCAACGGCAACGCCTTCGCGTTTGATAGCGCCCGGAGCCCAGGCTACGTGGCGATGATGGACCCCGAGCGCGCTAACTCCGGCTTCACCCGCTCGATCGTGCTCAAGGCCGGGCTCGCGTCGGGCGATGTCCTTGCCAACGCCCGCGGTCGGGCGAACTCGGCGGCTGGCGGTGACCCAGTCGCCGGCGGGCCATCGATGCCGAGTCTGGCCGCCGCCGGGATGACGCTCTCGGCACCGACCACGAACGGGCTGACGGTCGCCGGCGGCAAGTTCTACTACAAGATCCCCTTCGACATCACCGACCGGGCTCTGCTGCCGAAGTCGGTGCAGGCGAGCGTCCGCTGGGATCCGATCGATGTGGTCGCCCTGGATCCGGCCGCCGAGATCGCGCCCGCCCCGGCCCCGGCCGCGACCGAGCCAGCGGCGACACCAGATGCGGCGCCGGCCGAGACCGCGCCCGCGCCGGCCCCGGCCGAAACGGCGCCCGCATCGGTCGAGACCGAACCTGCGGCGACACCAGACACCGAGACCGCGCCCGCGCCGGCCGAGATCGCGCCAGCGGCGACACCGGACGCCGAGACCGCGCCCGCGGAAGCGCCCGCGACAACGGATCCCGTTGCGGCGCCCCCCGTCGAGCCGGCACCCGAGATCACACCGGCCGCGCAAGAGCCGGCGGAAAGCGTCCCGGACTTCGGTCTTGTCACCCCCGAGCAGCTCGGGGAGATCGTCGCGCCGTACAGGGTGAAGATCCAGTCGACCCGGCTGGCGTTCTACGTCGCGGTGCCGACGGCCCCCGGCCGCTATCGCCTGACGGTCATGCTGCACGACGCGGAAGGCGTGGCCTACGACGCCGCGACCCAGGCCATGGTCCCATCACTGCTGGTTCGCGTGACCGGCGATCTGGATGCCGGAATCGATGCTCCGACCCATCTCGATCTCGCGCCCGGAGCGGCCGGCGACATCCCGCTGTGGGTCGCCAACCTCGGCAAGTCGACGTGGGGCCACGCTGCCAACAAGGCCGTGAAGGACCCCGAGGGTTTCGCCACGGCTGAGGCCGCCGTCCTCACCGGCACCTGGGTCGCCCTCGACGCCGCCGGGGACCTTCAGCGCCAGGCGGCCGCGGACGCGGCATCCGTGATCGCCGTTGAGCTGCCGGCCGGCTTCGCGTCCGGCGCTGCGACCGCCGCCAATCTCGAGGTCTTCGCCCCGAGCACCCCCGGTGACTACCTGCTGATCCTCGAGGTCATCACCCCGGAAGCCGGCTCCCTGACGGCCAAGGGCGTCGAACCCACGATCATCCGGGTCACCGTTGCGGCCCAGACCGCCACCCCGGCACCGGCGAGCGACACCGGCGGCTAGCGTCCGGCGATCCTGACCGGGTCAGAACGGGGTGGCGCACCACGGGGCACGGGACGGGGTGAACAGCATGTCCGCGGTGCGCAGCGCGCCGGGCTGGACGGCTTGTACCCGGCCGGCGACGGCAAGGTCGCCGAAACGGAACGCGCCGAGGTAGGCCGCGGCCAGAGTCGCGATGTCGAGGCTGAGGTGCGGTTCGGCCGTGCTGCGGGTGACGCTCGCGCGACCGCCAACGACCGCCAGCTCCCAGCGACCCGCGTTGGAATCGATCATGGCGTCCGTGACATCGAGCACGAGCCTGCCCTCACCCATGTACGTCCGAGCCGCGAGGGTCGCCGGCAGGTTCAGGATGCGCAGCCACAGGTTGTCGCTCACGGTCAGACCCATCCGCCGCGGCTCCAGGAGCCAATGCTGCAGCGGGTGCGGGTTCGGGCCGCGCCGGCCGGCAACGGTCCCGACGAGATCGATCGAGAACAGCCATTGCCAGAGCGTCTGCTCGACTACGGGATCCGCCCCGAGCACCTCCAGGACGGTCATCGTGGAGTTCGGGCCGGTCGGATCCCAGGCGGAGTTGATGCGGTAGATGGCGTAGCCGCGCGGCTTCCCACTCACTTCGAGCAGGACCAGGTACTTGATTCCCTGGCCACGGCGCATCCACTCGGTGTCGCCCACGTGCAGCAGCCGCCAGCGTGGCTCGCTCCGGCTGAGGGCACCCGGGATGTCGCCTCGGATCTGGTCGTAGACCTGGGCGAACGCGCGGGTCGCCTCCGGGCCATCCACCATCCGGATGCGCACGCGATCGTTCGGGGCGATCGGGTCGCGGAACATGGCCCTGGAGGAGGCGACTGAAAACGACGTGGCGGTGGATGCCTGGCCAAATCCGAACCGCTGGTAGATCGCGGCCTCGCTGGCGTTCAGAACGGCGACCGGTTCGGCGCGAGCCCGCGCGTCCTCGATCAGCCAGTCCATCAACCGGCGCAGGATCCCTTGCCGGCGATGATCGGGCCGGACGCCGACCGAGGTGAACCCGCTTGCCCCGACCTCGCCGCCGGGCACGGTCAGCCGGAACGTATGGGCGCTGGCCGTTCCGACACGGGTTTCGCCGTCGAACGCGCCGATCGATCGATCGAATTCGACGAGTTCGCGCTCGTATTCAATCTCGGCATCCGGGAACGCCTCACCGAACGCGTCAGCGAGTGGACGAAAGAAGGCGATCATCTCGTCCGGGGTTGGACTGCGCAGGGTGATGTCATCGGGCATGGAGTCCATCCTGCCAGCTTGGCGTCCGGTCTGCCCGGTCCCGCCGGGCGGTCCCGATCCGACGCTGCTCATCTTCGTGGGTCAGTGGCCTGGGACCGCCCGGCCTGCGGCGGTCGCCCGTTTCGTAGCCCCGGTCCGTGCCGCCGCCCGCAACTCCGCGAGGTAGCGCGACGCCCGCGTATATGACGGCCACGTCACGTCGTGCTCGTACACAGCCGGTGTCTCGTGGAGCCGATGGCCATCCTCGAACGTCACGACCCACGGCGCCGCGGCGCGCTGCAGGGATCGATCCAGCGTGGCGAGATCGGCCTTCAGCGTTTCTGCGGTGGCCAGGAACAGCGCATCGTAGGCGGTCAGGCCGTGTCGCTCCGTGCGGTCGACGACGAGCCACAGCGTCGATCGCTCCGGATGGACCGTCCGCAGCCCGAACTGCTCGACCTGGTGGATCGCCTCGACGACCTGGAGGCTCGTGAAGCCGTGCTTGCGCATGAGGACGTTCGCGATCTCGTACCAGAACAAGTCCGGCACGACACGGTCTCGCCGGGTCCGTACCCACTCGCGAAGCGTTGCGACGGCCACCTCGGCTTCCGGCTCTCTGAGGATGATCGCCAGGGCCACCGACGAATCGACGACGACCGGCCGTTCGCTCATCGATCGTCCTCCTGCGGATCGTCGCGGTGATCCCGGTCCCACCGGATCGACTCCGCTGCGGTCATCGTGCCTTCCTCGCGCGGGTGATTCCGGTGCCACGCGTCGCCGATCGCCACGAGTGCATCGAGCGCGGCGAGCTCGCGGGCGATCGCTTCGTCCTGCGCCTCGAGCGCCTGCCCGGCCTCGACCGACAGGACGTAGACGAGCGGCTTGTGGTCGCGTTCCACCAGGATTCGCTCCCCTGACGACGCGGCGTCGAGGATCTCGCCGAGTTTCATGCGCAGTTCGGTGGCGGTCACGGTCCTCATGGTGAACCATGATAGTCGGTCATGATGGCGTGTCAAGGGATACGATGCTCCCCGAGATGACTGAGGAGACTGTGATCCCGGGGTTCCTGCCGAGCGTCAACGGGCTGCACTTCGCCAATCGATGGGAGCCCGGGCCGACGATCCGTCTCGGGCCGATCGATCCGCGGTGGGTCGGGGTCGGTGACGCGAAGGACGGCCTGTGTGGCGGCATGTGCTGGTTCGTCCGGGAGCGCTTCGAGGCGGGGCTCGCGATCCCTGTGGGCCGCGCCGCGCCGGCCAATGGCAGCACCATGTTCCGGGCGATCGTCCGCCGCCAGATCCTGTCCCTGCGCTGGCTCACCGTTCCGTGGCGGTTCTGGCGCGCCGCCTCAATGCCCGTCGATGCCCTCGCACACGCCACGATCACAGTGGAGTGGCCGCGCATTCGCGCGACCCTGGACGCCGGCCACCTCGCGCTCGTCGGCCTGATCCGACACCACGGCTGGAGCCCGATGCAGCTCAGCCGGGATCACCAGGTCCTGGCGTTCGGCTACTCGGTGGACCCGGGGAGCGGCAGCATCACGCTCCGCCTCTACGACCCCAACCACCCCGACCGCGACGACGTCACCGTCACGCTTTCAGCCGCCGGCCACACCCAGTCCACCGGGGAGCCGCTCCTGGGTGTGATCGCGCTGTAGGGTCACGTCGGC
>JANOIS010000326.1:0-6480 GCA_031407755.1 Chloroflexota bacterium
GGGGAGAAGCAAAGACGACCCGACAACAGGACCGCATGGAACGCACCTACGAAGATGTGATAACGACCATCAACAGGGCCGTTCTGGGCGTCGAGCGAACCGAGCCCATCTGGAGTTGGGAAGGTGCGCCAGGTCCCCCGCCGCCGATGACCGACCAGGAAGTGAACGCCCTCAATGCACGCATCGGGCTGTACGGTAGCCAACCGGTCCGCGACAGCCTCGTTGAGTTCAACAAAGCCCAGCGCCGATTCTTCGCCGCTGTCGGCACGTTCAGAGCCCTGAAGGACACTCCGACGACGGAACTGGTCGAGGCACACCAGAGGGTCGGCGCTGAGCGGCAGGCTGTCTGTGACCTCCGGATCAGGATCGAAGGATTGGCACGAGCGGATCTGCAGCGCTAGGGGTGGTACCAACAGCGGTACCAATAGGGGCGGATAACCCCGGCCGCACGACCCGAAGAGATGGCCGGTTCGTGCGTGAAACCGTCGTCAACGGACGCCCGCGGACGCTATCAGGCAGACTGCAAAACCTCTATTCACCGGTTCGAATCCGGTCGTCGCCTCCACTCTCTGAGCACGAACGGACCCGCTGGGTGGCCAGCGGGCTTCGTTGTGGTCGGCAGTTTGGTCGGGAGTTCCGACGACCCCGTAGAGTCCGTGACATGGTCGCGGGCAGTGACATCAGGGTTGGCGTCTCGGACGGCGAGCTGTTCTCGCAGTCGTGGAAGGTCGCGCCGTCGGCCCGCCGCCCTGAACTCGTCCTCAGCGGGAGATGCACCGGACACTTCATGCATCTGACGATGCACGAGGATCTCGAGGCTGTGCGTTACCCGCGCCCGAGGGCTACACCAAGGTCGTCTCCATCCATGAGCCACTCGTCAGCCTGCCAGCGCTGGTCTATCCGACGCCGGTCCTCGAGGCGCGGCTTGGTGATGAGCTAACCGGCCTGCAGTGGGACGTGGGCCAGCCGCGTGGAGCCTGGCGCCTTCGCCCGTTGAACCGCGCTCGACGCTAGTGTCCCCGCCCAGCGGCATCGATCGGGGCTTACGCCGGTCCACGTTGCTTTGCACTCGCGCTGCGGATACTGTGTGCCACCATGAAGCAGGACGGCTGGGTGATGCTCGATGATCATCTGCCCCGCTCGATCCGGGCCTTTCTCGAGGAGCGCTACTGGCGGCCGATCGAGGCCCAGGCCTCCCTCGAGGTCCTGGTGGATGACCCTGACTTCATCGCAGATCCCGGCCGGCATCCGGCGATGTTCGCCGACCACGGGATCGTGCACGTCCGGGACGTGGCGATCGGTCTTGTCGGGCTGCTGGATACGATCGACGCACTGCTCCTTCCTGGCCGTTCGGCAGCCCGGCTGTATTTCGTCAAATCGCTTGGGGTAGCCGCCGCGTATCTCCACGACATCGGGATGGTGGACATGACCCCGACCGGGCGGCGCGATCACGCGCTGTTCGCGGCGCATGCGGCGTTCGGTCCCGACGTCACCCCGCTCGTCGACCACCTGCTCGCACCAGGCTCGCTGCGCACGCGCCTGGACGAGATCGCAGCCGAGGTGCCGTTCGCCACGTCCCTGGAGACCGTCGTCCGCGAGATGATCAGCATGTCTGTCGCCCACAGCAAGTCGGCCGTCCCCGCAGCGGTCCTCAACGACCGGGTCGCGTTCCGTCGCCTTCTGCAGCGTGTGGTCTTCACGACGCTCGCCGACCATCGCGCCAGCGACCTCCGACCTTCGGCCGCGGACACGTCGCCGATGCCCGTCGATGTCAACACGGAATGGTACGAGGACCCGTCGCAGTCGTACGCCTGGCTCACGGCATCGGGCGGGCCGCACGCGGAGCTTGCCGACGACGTGGTCGACGCGATGCGGGCGTTGCGCGCGGCGGACGTCCTCCGGCAACGCGGGACGGTCCTTCGCACGTCCGGTGGATTCGAGGTCTGCATGGACGCCGCGACCGCGCGAGCCGTGTGCACGCTGCGGCCTGCGAGTGGCGTTGCCGCGTTCGTGATCACCTACGACGATGACCGCGGCGCCGGTGAGGCCAACATCCGGGTCGCGTTCATCACGTCGCAGGGCCACCTCCGTATCGCGTTCCACCGCGGTGCCTTCAGCACCGAGGAGGCGTCGCGTCGGGCCGTCGCGAGCGCTGCCGACGTCATCGAGGACATCGTGGCCGACGTCGTCCCGACCTTCGGTGGCACGACCGTGGGAGGCGGACTGAGTGATCCAAGGCGCTCGATCGACGACGTGCAGATCCAGCTCGAACGTCCTGACGACCGACCGGACTTCGCGGACGCGGTCGCTGGGCTGGTTGCGGAGCACGCGCCGTCGCTCGCCCGCCGGCTGGTCACGGTCGCCGACATCGAGGGGGCGGCGTCGGAGGAGCGGCGTCGGTTCTACGGGGCCGAGCCGATCGATGCGTTCGGCTCGTGTGCGGACGAGGTACTTCGTCGGATGGCCGAACATGGCTTGGATACGTCGACGCTCGATCGCTCGGCCGCGTTCGCCGAGGTCTGCCGGGCGACCGTGCGCCCGGGTGAGGTCCTCGTCGCCCTCGGCTCGCCGCCATCGTTCGTGTACGTCCCGACCGACGCCGGGCTCATGGTCCGACCGGACGGGGGCTACGCTCCATCGCCGCTCGGTCCGTGGGTCCCGGTCTGCACGACGGGCGTCATCCGCCATGCCGCACGCAACGCTGAGATCGTGGGCGAGCGTGAGGTCACGGTGATCATGATCCCCGGAGACCTCTACCTCCGCGCGTGGTTGCGGCCCCTGCGGGTCGAGGAGCTCGTCGCACGCCTGCGTCCGCTCGTGGCGTCGGCATGACACTGACCACCGTCGAGCGCGTCGTCGCGCTCCAGCGCGTCGACCTGTTCGCCGAAGTCCCCGGACGCACCCTTGCGGCCGTGGCTCGACACGCGACGGAGGTCGACGTTGCCGCGGGCACGCTCGTCATCGTCGAGGGCGCCGTGGAGGACCACCTGTTCGCGGTCGTCCGCGGCCAGCTCCGCGTGCATCACGGCGAGCGCAGCGTCACGGTCCTGGGAGCCGGCTCCACGGTGGGTGAGCTGGCCGCCCTAGTTCCCGAGCCGCGCACAGCGTCTGTGACGACGCTCGAACCGACGACTCTGCTCCGGATCGACAAGCCGATCCTCGATGCGCTCCTGGCCGATCGACCGGCGCTCGCGAGTGCGATCATCGCCGCCCTGGTCGCCATGGTGCGTGAGCGGACCCGCTCCGAGGCGGACTCGACGTCGGCGTGACCGGCACTCGCGGATCGGGGCGCGCCGCGGTCCACTGGCTGACGGCCCAGGCGGTCCTGTTCGGCATCATGGCCGCACTGCTGGGCATCGTCGCCAACGCGATGTTCCTCGATGCCTACGGCATCGCCTGGCTCCCGGTGACGTACATCTTCATCGGGGTGGCCGGGATCGTCGTGTCGGGTGCGATCGCCCGGACCGCCCAGACCTTCGACCTCCTGGGCATCGCACTCGCGGTACTCACCACCGCCGCGGTCGCGATCGGGGCCGCATGGCTGGTGGCCGTCGGTGGCGACGGGGCGTGGGTGTCGGCGCCGCTGCTCGTGCTGTTCCCGATCCTGATCCAGCTCGGGTTCGTCTTCATCGGCGGGCAGGCGGGCCGGATCCTCGACATCGCAGGGATCAAAGCCAGCTTTCCCAGGATCATGACCGGCTTTCCGGTCGGCGCCGTGATCGGCGGCCTGCTCGGTGCGCAGCTCGTGGCCTGGCTCGGCCGGACGGAGGACCTGCTGCTGGCGACAGCGATCGCGCAGGCTGGGTTCGCCGGGCTCGTCTGGGCCACGGCTCACCGGTACCCGGCAGAGTTGGGGTCGGATAAACGCGGACAAGGGTCGGACGTGCAGGGCCGCCCGGACGACGAAGGGCGATCCAGCCCTTCCGTGTGGAGGCTGCTCCGGAGCAGGTTCGTGGTGCTGGTCATCGCCTACCAGGTATTGTCGGCTTTGGGCAGCCAGCTCGCCGACTTCCTCGTCTTCGATCGCGCGACCGCGCAGTATCCGGATCGCGCCGACCTGGCTCGGTTTCTCGGTGGCTACACCGCGGTCATGAACGCCGTGAGCATCGCCTTCCTGTTCATCGTGGCGGGCCCGTTGCTCCGGCGATTCGGCCTGCGACTGGGTGTCGCGTCCAACCCGATCGTGCTCACCGTCTTCGCCGTAGGCATGGGCGTCGTCCTCGCGGTGAGCGGCGCCACGTCGCTGGCGCTGCTGGCGACCGTGTCGGCGGCCCGCATCGCCGACATCGTCCTGACCGACGGCACAACCCGCACCTCGATCAACGCGATCTACCAGGTGATCCCGGATCGCGCCCGCCTGTCCGTCCAGACCGCCGTCGAGGGCGTAGGGGTGCCTGTCGCGATCGGGATATCGGGCGTGCTCATCATCGTGCTCAACGCTCTCCCGTTCACCCTTGCCGCGACGATCGGCGTCACCGTGATCGTATGCGGGGTCTGGACATGGGTGAGTCGCGTCCTCTACCGCGCCTACGGACCGGCGCTCGGTCACGCGCTGCGACGCCGGCCGCTCCTCGTGCCGACGGCCCGACTGGACGCGACGCCCGAGGACGAATCCGTCGCGCGACGTCTGCTCTCGAGCCGCGACCCGCGCGCGACGCGGCTCGGGGTCGACCTGTTGACCGCGATGTCCACCCCGGCACTGGCAGCTGAGTTTGCTGCCCTCACCGACGACCCACGTGCCGATGTCCGGATATCCGCGCTGGCCGGGCTGGCCGCTTCGGGCGACGGACATGCAAGGCGACGGCTCGCGGGCGAGGTGAGGACCAGCGTCGCCTCGACGGACCCCGCCATCCGTCTGCGCGCCGCCCAGGCCCTCGAGGCGCTGGACTCCGTTGACCGGGCCGCGGCTGGCGCCCTCCTGGAGGACGACGATGTGGCCGTCCGATGCGCGGCACTCGAGTCCGTGCAGGCCGGCGACCTGTTCGCCCTTGGGCCGGCGATCGCGGGGCTCGAAGATGTGCGCGTGCTTGGAGCCGCGGCGGGTGCGGTCGATCGACTCGGGGACGCCGTCGTACCGTTGATGGCCGAGCTGCTCGATACCGCGGCGTCGCCGGCGCCATCGCTGGTGGTGCGCCTCGTTCGAGCGGTCACAACGGGGACGCCGGGCCGTGACGAGGTCCTCCGCCGGCACGTTGGGCATCGCGATCGTGATCTCGGGCTCGTCGTCATGGAGCGGCTCGTCGCCCCCGAACCGGCGGCGGACGCGACCGCGACGGCGCTCGACGACGTCCTGCTCGACGATGTCCGCCACGCGGCTCGCATGCTCGCCGCCATGGCGGCGATGGCCGCCATCGGTGACGATCTGCGCGAGGCCGATCGACCCGTGCGGCGCGCCCTCGGCGAGGAGTTCGACCTGATCCGATCCCGGGTGATGGCGGGCCGGCTCGCCCGTCACGGCTCGGAGCGACTCGGACCCGCGATGGTCGAGCTCCGCGCGGGAGCATCCAGCGATGCGTTGGCCATGGAGGCTCTGGGCGTCCAGTTGAGCAGGGCCGAATCGAACCGTGTCCTCCCGCTGCTCCAGCCAGACGTGCCGATCGAACAGCGGCAGGGTCTGCTGGCGGCGTGGGCGAGCGATGCACCGACGGACCTTGCCGGGTGGCTGCGCGACCTCGTGGAGGACGCCGACGACCGATGGCGTTCGAACTGGCTCCGCGCTTGCGCGATCCATGCCGCCAACGCCCGCGGTGTGCTCGACGAGATGGATGTGCGGGCTGCGCGCGCACTCGGCGATCCGATCATCGATGAGGCGCTTGGCCGACGGGCGTCCCGCATCGACGACGAGGTTGGTCACCGTAGGAGATGACGTGCGGCGCGAACTCGATCAGCCTTGTACACCCTGTATCGTGGTACTGGTGTTCCGGATGCGCCCCGGGGCTGAGTCTGGCGTCGGGTGCGTGACCGCGCAGTTCGCGTACCCTGACGCACGAGCCGGAGTGGCGGAACAGGCAGACGCAGCGGACTTAAAATCCGCCGCCCGCAAGGGCGTCAGGGTTCGAACCCCTGCTCCGGCACCATCTGATCGTGGCGCCGCACGCCGCACAGGGCCCGGCGGCATACCCCTTCAGCGACGGCGCGGGTTGGTGATCCAGACCAGCACGCCGAGAACTGCCACGCCCACGAGCCACGGCACCAGCAGCACCGCCCCGGCGATCAGCCCGACCAACCCCACCCCGATATCGCCGCCGATCAGTGCCCCGCACGAGATCAGGACGTAGCCCAGCACCCACACGAGCAACAGGACGCGAAGGACCGAGTTCAGCACCAGAGAGCCGAAACAGTGACCCGCTCAACCCTTGCGCCGGAGCCCGAATCGGCTGCCTTTGCGCTCGGCAGGCGCGGCCGGCACGACGAACCCATCTGTTCCAAACGCCATGGTGCTCAGCTTGGTCAGCCGCTCGGCCGCCGGTGAGCGTGGCG
>JANOIS010000337.1:0-7410 GCA_031407755.1 Chloroflexota bacterium
GCGTGGCCGTGCGTGTCGTTGAGCACCTTGAACCTGTCGATATCGATCATCAGGATGCCGACCGCGTCACCGGCCCGCCGGCGCTGGGCCAGCAGCCCGACGAACTCGTCGAAGTAGCGCCGGTTGGGCATCCCGGTCAGGGCATCCGTGGACGCCTGGACCTCCACGGCCCGATGAGAGTACGCCCGGGCCAGCGCGGCCGATGCCTCGGCGGCGGCACCGTCCAGGATCCGCCGGGTGGCTTCCGCCCATGATCCGCCGACCCGTCGCGAGATGACGATCGCCCCGACCACGCCGTCGGCGGTCGTCAACGGGGCCGCCAGGGACTGGGTGAGGCCGTAGGCGTCGCGCACCCGGGAGGCGATCCGCTCCGCCACGTCGGCCGGCGTGGCGGATCGGCCGTCATCGCCCGGGTCGTCCACGTCGCCGGACGGCAGCAACGTCGAGTGCTCCGGGATGCCGGCCCGCGAGCTGACCAGCCCCGCCTCGAGCGAGCGGCCGTCACCCCGCCGCCGCACGACGACGATGTGATCGGCCTGCGTAGCCTCCCCGAGTTCCTCGACGATGGCGTCGACGATGGCGTCCGGCGACACGGAGCGCGACAGACCGGACAGGATCCGGGCGAACGATTCGGCCTCCGAGCGGTGCCGCGCGTCGAGGGCGCCGACCGCCGAAGCGTGGACGATTGCGGCTCCGCCGGCAACGACGACGACGACGAGAAGGAGCCAGTCGAAAACATCAGCGCCCGGGCCAAGCACGGGCCGGACCACGGCGAGGCCGACGACGAGGAAGGCACTGGCGAAGACCCACCATGACCGGCGAATCCTGCGATCCGAAGGGTCAACGGGGCGCTCGGGGCGCATGGCGGGTTGGCTCACGTCGGTTATTCAGGATGGGGCTCCGGGGCCCTCGCGTCCACCTCCAGCGGATAGTACGGATGGCGGAGAGTTCATGGTACTTCCGGGCTACGACCGCGCGCATCCGACCGCGGGCATCCGACCGCGGCACGGCCTCGTGCTAGACTCGGCCCGGCCCACGCGGCCCCTTCCCTCTGACCCCGCCCGGAGATGACAGCGTGACCGAACGGACCCTGATCCTCGGCGGCGACGGCTATCTTGGCTGGCCGACCGCGATGGCCCTTTCCCGCGATGGCGGGCGCGTTGTCGTCGTCGACAATTTCGCCAAGCGCCAGTGGGAACTCGAGTTGGGCGTGCGCCCGCTCTTTCCCATCCCGACCCTGCACGAGCGCGTTCGCGCGTGGCGTGAGGTGAGCGGCAACGAGATCGAGATCCGGGTCGGCGATCTGGCCGACTACGCCTTCGTCGAATCGATCGTGCGCGACGTCCGGCCGGACACCATCGTCCATTACGGTGAGCAGCCGTCCGCGCCGTACTCGATGATCGATGCTCGTCATGCGGCCTATACCCAGTCGAACAACGTCATCGGCAATCTGAATGTCCTGTTCGCGATGCGCGATATCAGCCCTGATACCCATCTGGTCAAGCTCGGCACGATGGGCGAGTACGGGACCCCGGATATCGATATCGAAGAGGGCTACCTGACGGTCGATCACAACGGTCGCCAGCACACGTTCCTGTACCCCAAGACCCCGGGCTCCATGTACCACCTCTCGAAGGTGCACGACAGCCACAACATCCATTTCGCGACACGGATCTGGGGCCTGCGCGCGACGGACCTCAACCAGGGCGTCGTGTACGGGGTGGAGACGGACGACTCGGCGCTCGATCCGCGCCTGGCCACGAGCTTCCACTACGACGAGGTCTTCGGAACCGCCCTCAATCGATTCTGCGTGCAGGCCGTGATCGGACGTCCCCTGTCTGTCTACGGCAAGGGCGGACAGACGCGTGGCTATCTGAACATCCGCGACACGATCGCGTGCATCGCCCTGGCCATAGCCAACCCCGCCGATCGGGGCGAGCTGCGCGTCTACAACCAGTTCACCGAGCAGTTCAGCGTGCTGGAGCTGGCCGAACGGGTGAAGACCGCTGGCGAGCACCTGGGCTGGGACGTCGCCATCGAGCATGCGCCCAACCCGCGCAAGGAACTCGAGGAGCACTACTACAACGCCAGGCATCAAAAGCTGCTGGACCTCGGCCTCCGGCCGCGCCTGCTGGGCGAGGAGTTGATCGATACGATGCTCCACAAGATCATGGCCAATCGCGACCTGATCGATCCGGCCACGCTCGTGCAGAACGTGCGCTGGGTGCCGGAGTCGCTGCGCGAGCCGGTCCTCGCCTGATCGACCCGGGCGCTCGGGTGACGCGCACCGTCCTGATCACCGGCGGGGCCGGATTCATCGGGTCCAATCTGGCTCGGCTGCTGTCCGCTCGAGGAGACCGGGTTCGGATCCTGGACGACCTGTCCATCGGCCATCTGGCGTATCTCACCGGGGTCGCCCACGATCTGCGGCGTGGCTCGCTTGCCGATCTGGCTGCTGTTCGAGACGCGGTCAGCGGAGTTGACGCCGTGGTGCATCTGGCGGCGCGGGCCGGCATCGACGATTCCGTGCGCGACCCCCTGGGCACGTTCGAGGCGAACGTGGCGTGGTCCGTCCAGCTGCTGGACGCGGCCCGGCTGGCCGGCGTGCGTCGGTTCGTGTTCGCGTCGTCCAATGCCGCCGCCGGCGACCACGAGCCGCCGAGCGACGAAACGGACCTGGCCCACCCGATCTCGCCCTATGGCGCGTCAAAGCTCGCCATCGAGGCCTATGGCCAGGCCTACGCCGCGACCTATGGTCTGGCTGCCTGCTCGTTGCGGTTTTCCAACGCCTACGGTCCGCATTCGCTCCACAAGCGCAGCGTGGTCGCGGCATGGCTCCGGGCGGCACTCGCGGGTGAATCGATCACCATCCACGGCGACGGCGAGCAGACGCGCGACCTCGTGTTCGTGGACGACCTGGCACGGGCGGTGATCGCCACCCTCGATGCACCCGAGGATGCCGTCGCTGGTGAGCTGTTCCAGGCCGGGACCGGTGTGGAATCCACGATCAACCGGGTCGCCGAGGCTGTCGGGCTGGCCGTCGGGCGGCCTCTCGAGATCGTGCGTGGTCCGGCGCGCGACGGGGATGTGCGCCGCAACGTCGCGCGTGTCGACAAGGCGGCTGCCGTCCTTGGGTATCGCGCGCAGGTGTCGCTCGAGGAGGGGCTCGCTCGGACGGCGGCCTGGTTCCGGACCGCGCTGAGCGATCCGGTGCTGCGCGAGGTCCGGCCACACCTGTCCTCCGGATCCGAGTGACCGCCAGCGGCCCGCCGGCCGTCGAGGCGGCGTCGGCCGGCGGGATCAAGAGACGGCCCTCGCCGCTGATGCGCGACGCGTTGATGACGATCGGCACGCGGTTCGGGCTGGCCGTCCTCATCTTCTCCACGGACGTCGCTCTCGCCCGACTCCTGGGCCCGTCGGCCAAGGGCCGCTTCGCCCTCGTGCTGCTCTACTCGCAGCTCGCGGCGCTCGTCGTGGGCTGGGGCATGGATCAGGCGCTGGCCGTCGTGGCGGGCCGTGATCAGGCATCGGCGCGGCGCGGCCTGGCCAATGCCTTGGTCTGGACGGCTGTCGTGGGTGGCGCGGCGGTATTCGTCTCGTGCTGGCTGTACGGTGTGCCATCGGTCGGTCGGCCGGTCGGGCCGTTGACGGAGCTCATCCCGAACCTGTCCGCGTCCCAGTTCGCCTTCGCGGCGATCGCCATCCCGGGCGAGTTGTTCTTCGCGCTCGGCCTGTACCTGCTTCTCGGACGGCGGCGGATCGTCGCCTATAGCCTCGTGCGGGTCGCTCGGCGCGGGATCCTGCTGGTCGCCATCGTGGGCAGTGCAGCCATCTTTCGGCTGAGTCTGGACCTGGTCCTGGTCCTCAACGTGGTCGTCCTGGCGGTGACGGTGGGGATCATCCTGTGGGCAGCCCGCCGCGACGGGATGACCGGTGGCCGGCCATCGCGGGCGACCTTGGCCGAAACGCTCCGGTTCGGGACCAGGTCACTGCCGGGAACCCTTGCCGAACGCCTCCAGTTCCGGGCGGACGCGTTCCTGGTCAACGGCCTTCTGGGGGTGCGCCAGACCGGGATCTACTCGGTCACGAGCGGGCTCGCGGAGACGCTCTGGTACGTGCCCAACGCCCTAGGGACGGTGATGTTCAGCCGGGCGGTCGATCCGAAGGCCGACGCCGGCCGGATCGCGTCCGTGCTGACCCGCACGACCATCGCCGTCGCGCTGGCCACGGCCATCCCGGCGTGGGTGCTCGGGCCCCGTCTGGTCCGGTTCGTGTACGGACCGGCGTTCGCCGACGCCGGCGTGGCACTCCGCCTGATCCTGCCCGGCGTGGTCGCGTATTCGGTGGTGGCCGTCCTGTCGCGCTACATCACGGGTCGCGGACGGCCCGGAACGGGCACGTTGATCCTGGTCACGGGGTTGGCCATCAACATCGCGGCGAACCTTGTGCTGATCCCCATCCACGGCATCCGGGGTGCGGCCGCCGCGTCGTCGATCTCGTACCTGGTCACCGCCATCCTCACCCTGGCCGTGTTCCACCGACTGTCGGGGCAAGGCTGGCTGGAGACACTGATCATCCGGCGCTCGGACATCGTGGCCCTGGGTGGCGCGCTGCGGGCATTGGTCGATCGGCTGCGAGGTCGGCGTGGTGGCCCGCTCGTCGGCCTGCGCGGCGGCGACAGCGCCGCGAACACGATCATGTCGGAACGCGAACCGGGGGAGGAGCCCTAGGACCCATGGGTATCCGACTGGTCGTCGTCGACGACAACCCGCACGTCTCCTGGAAGGGCCGCACGTACCCGGCCAACGCGACCTTCCAGCGGTTCGTGGCGGGGATACTGGATCTGCCAGGGTCGCCGGTCGCCTCGATCACGTCATGCGTGCCGCTACGGCCGGCGTCGTCGGCCCCGGTGACGCTGACGCTCGATCCGCGGATCCGGGTCGTCGGCACGGCGCCGTTCGACGGGATCGAAGGGTATCTGCGGCATATGCCGGCCATGCTTCGTGCCAACCGACCGGTCCTGCGCGCCGCGCTGGCCGAGGCGGACCTCGTCTGGATCAAGGTACCCGCGTCCAATGCGCTGCTGGCGGCGGCCCTCGCCCGGACCGCCGGGGTGCCGCGCTTCGGGTACGTCGCGGGGAGTACCCTCGGGGTCGTGGTCGGGCAGCGGCGAGGCCTCCTGGGTGGGGCTGGCGCACGCGCCGTCGGGCTGGCCTACGACCTGGCCGGGCGCCTGGCCTCGGCAGGTGGTGATCGCCTGGTCGTAGGGCATGACCTCGACGGGACCGGGGTCGTCAGCAGCCTCGTGGAGCCCGAGGAGATCCGGACCATGAGCGGGTCGCCCTGGCCACACGAGGGCGGCCGGCTGCGCCTGGCGTGGGCCGGGCGACTCGCGTCGGGCAAGGGTCTGGAGATGTTGCTGGAGGCGGTCGCCCGGCTGGTCGCGGCACCACCAGATGGCCGCCGGGTCGAGCTCGACCTGCTCGGTGACGGACCGGCCCGGGCACGCCTGGTCGATGAGGCGCACCAGCTCGGTATCGCGGACCGGCTGCGCTGGCATGGTTACGTGGCGGCCCGGCGGCCGTATCTGGAGGTGCTTGCCAGCGCGGACCTGTTCGTGTTCCCCTCCCCCGCCGAAGGTTTTCCGAAGGTGGTGCTGGACGCATTCGCGGTGGGACTGCCGGTGATCGCGTCGCCGAGCGGGTCGTTGGCGAAGCTGGGCCACAGTCGCCTGGAGCTCGTGACGCCCCGTGATCCAGAGAGGCTCGAGGAGGCGATCCATCGTCTGGTCGCCGACCCAGCGCGGACGCACGATCTGCGCGTCGCCGGTTCGGTCTTCGCTGCCGCCCACACCCGCCGCGCTGAAGGAGCGCGACTCGTCGATCGGTGGCGAGCCCGGTACCCGGGACTGCCGTGGCAACGCTGAGCGGGTACGCTCTGCCCGTGCTCCCCGCCATCCTGTTCTGGACCTCCGTCGCCGCGCTTGGCTGGGTTTATCTCGGCTATCCGGCGCTCGTCCTCCTCCTCGCTCGGTGGCGACCAGTCGCCAGCAGGCCCTCGGGGCCATTGCCAAGTCTGAGCGTCGCCATCGCCGTCCACGACGAGGCCGAACACATCGCCGAGCGGATCGACGACGTGCTGGCCCAAGCCGCCGCCGGGGCGCCGGTCGTGGAGGTCCGTATCGGCTCCGACGGGTCCACGGACGCGACCGACTCGATCGTCGCCGGGCTGGCGGCCGCCGATCCGCGCATCCGCTTGCTGTCGCTGCCGCGCGGCGGCCAGACACCGACGCAGACGGCGCTGTTCGCGGCCGCGCAGGGCGATATCGTCGTCCTGACCGATGCCGAGACGCGGTTCGCCTCAGGCTGCCTGTCCGCGCTCGCCGGCGCCTTGCGCGATCTGCGCGTCGGCTGCGTCACCGGCCGGCTTGAGTGGCGCGACGAGGCCGCCACGGCGACGTCCGCCCAGGAGGGCCTGTACTGGCGCTACGAGCGGCGCGTCCGCGAACTCGAGAGCCGTGCCGGGATGCTGACGGCCGTGACCGGGGCCCTGCTCGCCGTCCGCCGGTCCGCGTATCGGCCCGTCCCGCCGACCGCCTCCATGGATCACCTGCTTCCGCTGTACGTGCGCGAAGCCGGCGGACTCGTCATGTACGTTTCGGAGGCGGTCGCCACGGACCGCCCGATCAGCGGCCTGCGCGAGCAGTTCCGCAACCGGACCCGGACCGCCACCCGTGGTATTCGAGCGAACCTGTCCATGGCCGGGCGCCTGGCGCCGTGGCGACGACCGGGGGCGGCGGTCGCCATCTGGTCGCACAAGCTGCTGCGCTGGGCGACACCGTGGTTCCTGGCGGCGGCAGGTCTTGCGGGCTGGGCCTTGGGCGGCATCTTCATCCTCGCGCCTCTTGCCATCCTGGCCGGGGCGGCCACGGCCGTCGCAGCCCACGCGGCCATCGGCGCCGGCCGACGGCCGCCGCGGATCGTCGCCTTCACGCGCTCGTTCGCGGTCGTCAACCTGGCTTTCGCGCTGGGCTGGATCAACGTCCTGCGTGGCCGCGAGATAGAACTCTGGCACCGCGCCGAATGGGGCGCCCGTGGCTGACCGCGGCGCGCCGCCGCACGTCCTCATCTACTCGATGCACTATTGGCCGGAGGAGTCGGGCAATGCGCCGTACTCGACCGGGGTGGCGGAACACCTGGCCGCCAGTGGCATGGCTGTGACCGTCGTCGCGGGGATGCCGCACTACCCGGCGTGGGAGGTCGACGCGGCATATCGCGGGCGATGGCGCCACACCGAGCAGCGGGCCGACGTCCGCATCGAGCGCTTCCGGCATCACGTCCCGGGCCGCCAATCCGCAGTCCGGCGCGCCGTCTACGAGTCGACCTTCCTGGCCCATGCCGGCCTGCGCGG
>JANOIS010000341.1:0-3919 GCA_031407755.1 Chloroflexota bacterium
GAACAGGGCGACGATGAAGGCCGAGTAGGCGCCCATCACCCTCCAGTCACGTCCGGTCCGTGGGTGGAAGAAGCTGGCGGCGAACAGGATGAAGATCGCCGAGTTGATCGCAACGAGGATCCAGAGCCCACCGCCGAAATCGTCACCGCCCATGGGCTGTTCTCACGATCTTGGTGGCCGATCGGATGAGACCCGATAGCCCGCGACCGTTTGCCCCGCCGTCCTCGCGCAGGCCGCCGAGGAACTCCTCGCGGCAGCCACGCGAGCAGAACCAGAACGTCTCGCCGTCTCGCTCCGCGCTCACCGCCCGCTCGCGCTCCACCACCATGCTGCACACCGGGTCGGTCGCCATCGTGACGATGTCCTTGAACGCGCCGTCCTCCAGCCACAGGACGCGGTCGGCGATGTCGCGGATCCGCTGGTCGTGGCTCACGATGACGACGCTCCGGCCCTGGTCCTTGGCGATCCGGCGGAGCAGCCGCATGATCTCGTGGCCGATCTTCGAATCGAGGTTGGCGGTCGGCTCGTCGGCCAGGATGAGCGCCGGGTCATTGATGAGCGCCCGGGCGATCGCCACCCGTTGCTTCTCGCCGCCCGATAGCTTCTCAGGCAGGAAGCCGAGTCGCTCGCCGAGGCCGAGCTCCGTCAGGAGCGCGGTCGCCTTGTCGCGCGCGGCGCGCCCGGTGAGCCCGGCCAGCTCGGCGACGATCGCCACGTTCTCGACGACGGAGAGCGCCGAGAGCAGGTTGAAGTCCTGAAAGACGAACCCGAACTGGCGCAGTCGGATGTCCGGTAGGCGACTCTCTGAGAGCGCGCTGATCTCAGTGCCGTTCAGGCGGATCGAGCCTTCGCTCGGCTTGAGCAGCGCGCCCATCATCGACAGGAGCGTCGTCTTGCCCGAGCCCGAAGGGCCCATGATCAGGACGACCTCGCCAGGCTGAACTGCCAGACTGACCCCGCGGACCGCAGTCACGGCGGTATCGCCCTCACCGAACTGTTTCGTCGCGTCGCGCACGTCGAGGGTCAAGGTGGTCATGTGGCAACTCCTTTTCGAAAGACGATGGCCGGGTCGAGCCCCGCCACCTGGCGGACCGGCAGGATCGCGGCGAGTCCGGCGATGACCGCCGCGAACAGTCCGACCTTGACGAGCGACGTGGCGGTGATGGCAAGCTCGAGATTGAGATCGGTCCTGGCCACCACGACGCCAAGGAGCCAGGTGAACGCAAGGCCGATCGCGAACCCGAGAGCGACGCTCAGCACAGCCTGGGCGAGCACGATCAGATAGAGCACGCGACTGCGAGCGCCCAGGGCCTTCAGGACCCCGTACTCTCGCCGCCGGGCGAGCGTGGCGATGTACACGGTGAGCGCGACGACGGCAAGCCCGACGACGAAGCCGATGACGTTCATGATCGAGATGACCTCGGCGCTCATATCGGTCACGAGCCGCCGCTCTCCGGCCGCGAACGCTTCTCGCGACTGGGCGGTCACACCCGAGACCCGGCGCTCGATCTCGGCCGCGACGGTCTCCGCGGAGGCGCCATCGGAGATCCTGACGAGCACAAAGCTCACGACGGGCGCGCCGGTGCGCATCGCTCGGAAGTCATCGAACGACACGAAGGCGACGGAGTTCATGAGCGAAGCGGTGCCCGAGGCGAGGCCGACGATCGTCGCCTCCCCGCCGAGGACGGTGATCCGGTCGCCGACCGTCACCCCGGATCTTCGGGCGAAGCTTCGATCGACGATGACGTCGCCCGGGCCGACGCGATCGGATCCATCGACGATCTCCCACGGGCCACCCATCAGCGCATCGGCCGGCAGTCCGATGACATAGGCGACGGCGCGTTCGTCGCCAGCGGCGATCGTGTCGGTCGAATAGAGGATCGGGGTCGCCTCGACCACGCCGTCGACGGCCCGAACCTCGGCGATGACCGACTCGGGCAGCCAGGACGCCACCATGTGAAGGTTGCGCACGCCTGGTTGGCTGACCCATACGTCGGCGCCGGACCGGTCGATGTAGGTCGTCAGCTGGTTCGCGACGCCCGCGTAGATCGCATCGAGCGAGAGTGTCAGGGACAGGGCGAGCGCCACGCCCCCGACCGAGACGAGGAGCCGCACCGGGTTGCGGGCCAGGTTCCGCCGCGCCAGGAGCCACGTCGCGCTCATCCTCGGAAGACCTCCGCCGGCTCGAGGCGCGCCACTGCGCGGGCCGGGATCAGGGCAGCCAGGACGGCCATCGCGAGGCTTGCGACAAGGACGACGCCGACGGCAGCCGGCTCGATGTCGACTCGGAACTGCGGACGCCATGCCATCAGGGTGGCGCCGGCGCCGTAGCCCAGCGCGACACCGGCCACGGCTCCCGCGGACGCGGCGATGAACGCCTGGGCCGTCACCACCAGATAGAGCGTCCGATTGCGGGCACCGATCGCCTTCAGCGCGCCGTATTCACGCCGGCGCTCGATCGTGGCGGTGTAGATGACGAGCCCAACGACGAGGACGCCGACAACGAACGCGATCGCGACCATGAGTCCGATCGGGGCGTCGTAGACCCGGGCCATGAGCTTCCGATCATTGGCGATCATGGCGCTCTTGAGGAGGACCTCCGTCCCCGGGATGGCGAGCCGATCGCGGAGGGCCTCTGGGCTCGTGCCCGCCTCGGGGGTCACGAGGAGGAAGCTCCGCAGGCCAGGCGCGCGGGCGAGCGATTCGAGCGTCGTGATCCGGGCGAAGGCGATCGAGCCCGCCCAGAACGTCGTCTCGTCGGACAGCCCGACGATCGTCGCGTCGCGGTCGAGCAACGTGACCTGGTCGCCGATCGCCATGTCGTGCTGGCGGGCCGTCGTGCGGTCAACGACGAGCTCGTTGTCGGCTGTCGGCTCGCGGCCGCCGACGAGCTTCCACGGGCCACCACCGGCCGCCGGGTCGTAGCCGATGAGGAAGAAGCCGTCCTTCCGGTCGTGACGCTCGAAGATGACGAACCGCGAGACGACCGGGATGACACGGTCTACGCCCGCCGTCGACCGGACGGCGTCGGCCGCCCTGGACGGCAGAACGGAACTCGTGCCGAGAAAGTCTCGGATCCCGCGCTCGGCCACCACGACGGTCCCGGGAGTGTTGTCGAGGTACGCCGAGGCCTGGCGATAGACGCCAGATCGATAACCGGCCAGCAACAGGATCAGCCCGACCGACACGGCCACCCCGAGGACGCTGAGGAAGAAGCGAGTCCGGTCACGGAAGAGGTTGCGGCGAGCGAGGAGCACGGCTCACGCCTCCGCCGGCCGACTGGCCTGATAGCCGGCCCGCTCGATGGCCCGAGCGAGCTCCGATGCGTCCGTCTCGGCCGGGTCGTCGTCGACGTAGGCCGTTTCGGTTGCCGGGTTCACGTACGAACGAAGGATTCCGTCGGTCGCGGCGAGCGCACGCTCGATGCTCGTTGCGCCCTCCCCACCGCAGCCGAGACCGTAGACCGGGATGCGGAGCCCACACCTGATGTCCATGACCACATCGTGTCGCGAATTGGTGAGCAGGCGATGAGGGCCGGCTGAGACTCATCCGCGGCGTTGGGATCCGGAGCCTGGATTCGACTCGTGTTTCTCAGCTCTCGCTCAGCGGGCTCACGCAGCTGCCTCAGCCCACCCTTCCAGCATGACCGGGAGTGGACCGTACCCACCCAACGAAAGGCACCGGATATGCACGAACACGACCGCGCCCCAGCCCAGCTGCCTAGCGGTGATAAAGCTGATCGGGAAGCGCCCGCGCACGAGCCGCCGGCCGGGCATGGCCATTCGATGTGGTGGATGGTCGTGTGCTGTGCGCCGATGGTCCTGATCGTGCTGGCGATCCTTTTTGGCGTATTCGGGCCCCGCTGAATGGGCCCAGCATCAGAAACGGGCGAGACCATGTCCAATACCGCGTCGACCTC
>JANOIS010000186.1:0-2313 GCA_031407755.1 Chloroflexota bacterium
CCCGTTCGATACGCCTCGAGCAGCGCGGGCATCGTCCGGGCGGTGCCCACCAGAAACCTCGCGAGCGGCGCGACCAGACTCAGGCTGTCCGGCTCGATCAGAACATCGGCGTGGCCGTCCGGGAGCGTATAGCGACGCTCGTCTGGGGTGGCGTCAGCGTCATCCACGTCAATGAAACCGCCGACAGCCTGGTGCTCAAGCCACTCACGGGCATACCGCGGATGGATCCGGGCCCGTTCGCCCAGCTCAAGCGGCGTGGCCGGACCACCCAGCGCGAGGGCGCTGTACAAGCCGAGCCGATCGCCGATGTATACGGCCTGCAAGTCGAGCGCGCCGATCACGGCACCAAACAAACGATCTGCGAGTTCGTCGCGTCGCGCCCGGGCGATCGGATCGGGTGTCTTCGAGACGGTCATGGTGCGTTCCCTCCTGTCGTCGACAGCCGGCGCCGTTGGAGCGCGATGGGCGGCATGACAAGTCAGCTAGGCGCCGACCGCCTCGCGCAGCGTGTCCGGCATCGGGCGATGGACTTCGACCGGGCGGATGTAGGCGGCGATCATCTCGCGCGAGCCGTTGACGCCAAGCTCGGTGAACAGGAACGAGAACTTGCGCCGCTGAGCCGCCAAAATCTCGTCCTTCGTCTCGAGGTCCCAGAGCTGGCGCTTGAATGGCCCGATCGCCTTCTTGCGGGTCGTATACACGAACTGCTGGTCGGTCTGGCCTGCCTTGCGCTCATCGGCCGCATTGGCAGCGCACCAGTCCTCGATCTCGCGGTGGAGCGCAACTGGGAACGCCGGATGCTCGAAGAGCGCGTTCTGGAACCCCGTCGCGAGGTGGATCTCTGCGGCCTCGACCGCGGGGAATCGATGGAATAACTCGTCCGGGAGGGTGGACGCCCCGTGCTGGACGGCCCCGGCCGCACCATACGCACGGGCCACCTCGCCGAGCTCGCGCAGGACGTCGAAATCCAGCTTGACCTCAGCGACGCCGCCGCCCGGCAACGGAACGCCACCGTGACTCGTGCCGGTCTGGACGCTGACCTTGCTGACCCCCACGGCACCCGGGGCGCGCGCGTCAAGCTCACGTCGATACCCGTCGAGATAAGCCCGCAGCTCTTCGACCGTCGAGTTCTGAGACCCGACCTCGCCGATCTCACCGCCGACGCTGACCGTGACGCCGTCCGCCTCGAGCGTCCGGATCAGGGCCGTCAGCTCAGCGGCTCGGACGTAGTTCTCGCGCTGCTCCTCGTCGACATTCGGCTTCGACAGGTCCACCAACGTCGAGGAATCGATATCGATGTTGCGGTAGCCGGCATCGATCGCGAGGCGGCAGGCGCGCCGGATCTCCTCGGTCATCGATTCCGGGTCAGCGGCGTACTTCTTGGCGTTGAACTGGTAATGGTCGCCCTGGAGGAAGACCGGCTGGCGCCAGCCGGCGGCGATGGCCCCGGCCAGGGCGCTCGTGGCGAAATCGATCGGGCGCTGGAACGTGTAGGTCTGCTCGCTCCGGGCGATCTCCAGGATGACCGCTCCGACGTCCGCGCTCATGGCCGCCTCGAAGATCGTCCGAGCCATGTCGAACGTCTGGGCGCGCAGGTTGATGGCCGGGACCGTGAAGCCGCTTATCTCGCCTCGAGCACGCGCCGTGTACAGCTCGTGGATGCTCGCGCTGTGGGCACCGAGCGCCTGGCTCGCCTCCCAGATCAGCCACTGAGCCGAGCCGATCGTCGCCTCGTCCGTTGCGAAGGTGGCGGTCCAGGCCAGATCTCGGATGGCGGTCGATCGGAATGCAGCCTCGTCGTCGATCACGAGGAGGTCGCCGTCGATGTGGGCGGTCGGACGGATGGTGACGAGCAGGTCGGCGGGCGAGGTCGCGACGTGGGGCATGGGAAGCTTGTCTCCGCGGGCGATCGTTCGCATGCCATGGTACCGGCGCGCGACCTCGGTCGCGTCAGGGTCGGACCGGGCCTGGGGGGCTGAGTGGCCCGTGACCCCGTCAGAAGCGCGGTTTGACCACCATCAAGAACACGATCAGGACGAGGAGGACGCCGAGCACCATCCCGCCGCGCTGGATCCGCTTGACCAGGGACATCAGCTCCGGCGGCGGTCCGCCGGCACCGGGCGGTGACGGGGTCGAGGTGATCTCGATGACGCGCTCGACGAGCTTGCGCTGCCCGAAGTAGGAATAGCCGAAGGCAACCATGTACAGCGCGATCGCGATGGCCAGCCACCAGTTGGGCCGGTCGAACGGGTTGACCTGGCGGACAGCGATCAGCCCCGCACCCGTGATCGGCAGGGTGATCCCGATCGGGAA
>JANOIS010000355.1:0-2490 GCA_031407755.1 Chloroflexota bacterium
GGTGGCTCTCCAGACTCAACCATACTTTCCAGCGTCTGGACGTCCTTGAGCGTGTCCATCGGCGCCCAGAAACCCTCGTAGCGAAAGGCCATCAGCCGGTCCTCGGCCAGCAGCCGACGAAATGGCGCTTCGACGAGTTCCTCGCCAGGCTCGATGTAGTCGAAGATCCCGCGTCGAAAGATGAAGTACCCGCCGTTTATCCAGATGTCCGAGGTCCTGATGTCGTCGATGCTCTCCACGAGTCCGCCGTCCTTGATCGTCACCAAGTGGAAGGAGTAGCTCGTCGGACGGACCGCCAGGAAGGCCGCCACGCTGTCTCGGCCCCGCATGTCCTCGATCAGCTCGGGGAGAGGTGCATCGGTCAACACATCGCCGTAATTGGCCAGGAACATCTCATCGTCACCCAGGTGGTGGCGAACCGCGCGCAGCCGCTGGCCCAGGTTCGCGTGTAGCCCCGTGTCCACGAAACTGATTCGCCACTCGGCGATGTCGCTGCCCAGGAGCTGGACCTCACGGCCGCCATGGGTGAGCACGAAGTCGTTGGAGAGCGCCTCGTTGTAGCGGAGGAAGTAGTCCTTGATCGCATCCGCCTTGTACCCGAGGCACAGGATGAATTCCGTATGGCCGAAGTGGGCGTAGTAGCGCATCACATGCCAGAGGACCGGTCGGTAGCCGATCTGTACCATCGGCTTGGGGATCGACTCGGAATGCTCCCGAAGCCGAAGGCCGAGGCCACCGCAGAACAGGACGACCTTCACGGCACGATCTCAACGCGCGGGATGGGCACGACGAAGGTGCCACCCCACGCGCGGATCGGGGCCAGCTGGGCGACGATCTCTGTCCGCAGGTTCCACGGCAGGATGAGGACGTGGTCGGGACGCGTCTCCGCGATGCGCTCCGGGGGGTGGATCGGGATGTGGGTGCCTGGCGTGAAGCGGCCGTGCTTGTACGGATTGCGATCGACGGTGTAGTCGAGCAGGTCCGTCCGGATCCCGCAGTAATTGAGCAGCGTGTTGCCCTTGCCCGGCGCGCCATAGCCAACGACCGACCGTCCGTCGCGTCGGGCCGCGATGAGGAACGCCACCAGGTCACGCTTGACAGCACGGACCCGATCATCGAAGGCGGTATAGCCGTTCACGTCCGCGTAGCCCGCCGCCTCTTCACGGTCCAGGAGGTCGGCGACCCGTGCTGTATCGACATGGCGGCGCGCGTCGTCGTGGCAGACATACAGCCGCAGCGATCCACCATGCGTCGTCAGCTCCTCAACATCAAACACCCGAAGCCCATGGCCCGCGAGCACGCGGCGGGCCGTGAGCAGCGTGTAGTACGAGAAGTGCTCGTGGTAGATCGTGTCGAACTGCCCCTCTTCGATGAGCCGGACCAGGTGCGGGAATTCGAGGGTCAACACACCCTCGTCCGCGAGGATCCTTGCCAGGCCGGCAGTGAAGTCGTTGAGGTCGGGGACGTGGGCGAAGACGTTGTTGCCCACGAGCAGGTCCGCTCGACGTCCCTCCGCCACCAGCCGATCGGCGAGGGGTTCCCCGAAGAACTCCGTCACGGTCGGGATGCCACGATCCTTGCCGACGGCCGCGACGTTGCGCGCTGGCTCGATACCCAGGACGGGAATCCCCGCGCGCACGAAGTGCTGCAGGAGGTATCCGTCGTTGCTGGCAACCTCCACGACGAGACTGGAGGCCCCCAGTCCGAACCGTGCCTGCATCGCGCCCGCATACGCGCGCGCGTGCTCGACCCAGGTGTCGGAATACGAGCTGAAGTAGGCGTACTCGCCAAAGATCTCCTCGGGCGGGACGTACGAAGGTAACTGCACGAGCAGACATGCATCGCAGATTCGCACGTGCAGTGGGTAGAAGGGCTCCATCTCGTCGAGTTGTTCGGCCCGAAGAAAACGCTCGCACAGGGGCGACATCCCGAGGTCGACAAAGGTTCGGGTCAAGGGCGCTCCACAGAATCGGCAGCGCAGTGGGCCACGACGGTCCCCGACCAGCCCGTCGGCGACGTCCGATGCGTCGATCACCCGGCCGGTCATGGTCACGCCGCGCCTTTCTTCCCGACGTCCCGCATCGCCCCGATGATCTGATCGATGGTCTCGTCGAGGGGAGTCGACGGGACGTATCCGATCAGCTTGCCGAGCATCGCGACGTCCGGTACGCGCCGGCGCATGTCTTCGAACCCGGCGCCGTAGGCAATGGAGTAATCGATGAGATCGATCCGCGACTCGCTCTGGCAGGCTGCGCGCACCAGTTCGGCCAGGTCAGTGATCGTGATCTCGCGCGGCTGGCCGACGTTGACGATCTTTCCGATCGCCGCCGGAGTCTCCGACAACATCGTCAACGCTCGGACGACGTCGAACACGTTCGTGAAGCAGCGGGTCTGCGAACCATCGCCGAAGACGGTCATCGGTTCGCCCGACAGGGCCTGCTGGACCAGCCGCGGGACGACCATCCCGTACGAGCCGCTCTGGCGCGGACC
>JANOIS010000370.1:0-1620 GCA_031407755.1 Chloroflexota bacterium
CAGCGGAAGTAGAGCGCGGGGTGATACCCGGACGAGGTCAGGGTGTAACCGTTCCCGTCGATGGTCAGGCCCGACCGGGACGAGACGGCGACCTGGGTCGTCGAGGTCAGGTTGCCGCCCAGACAGATCGTCGATCCGTCGGACGCCGCATTGACCGCGGATTGCAGGTTGCCGCCGGCCGGGACGGTCACGTCACATCCGCTCGCCGCAGGCGTGGCGGTCGGCGTTGGCGTTGGCGCGACGGTCGGCGTTGGCGTTGGCGTTGGCGCGACGGTCGGCGTTGGCGTTGGCGCGACGGTCGGCGTCGGCGTGGCGGTTGGCGTCGGATTGTGCGTAGGGACGGGTGTAGCGACGGCAGTCGGCGTGGGCACGGGCGTCGGCGGCACGGGCGTCGGCGGCACGGGCGTCGGCGGCACGGGCGTCGGGTCCGGCACGGGCGTCGGCTCCGGCACGGGCGTCGGGTCCGGCGCCGGCACGGGCGTCGGGTCCGGCACGGGCGTCGGGTCCGGCACGGGCGTCGGCTCGACTTGGACGGAGATCATCGCCAGGACGATAGCCTGCGCATCGCGCTGCGGCGATGTGGAGCTGAGTACCACAGCGATCCTGTGTTCGCTCCCGCCCGTACCGCTCGGCACATCCAAGGCCACCTCGAATGTCCCTTGGCGGGTGACACGCGCATTCGGCATGCCGGTGTACGAGTCATCCCATGCCAGCTGGATACGCAGGCGCGGTTCGAAGCCCTGCCCCTTGATGAGGACCTGCCTACCGGCGACCACGGCTCCATCCACGCCGATCGTCGCCGACCCGGCGCCCGTCGCGATAAGCGGCAGCGCCAAGGCTGGAACAAGGAGGATGATCGGCAGGGTTGCGAGCCAATCCCGCAGCCTCCGCCGAGGAGCGGGGTGACGGTGGTGAGACCCAGGCTCATCGATCCATCGCGAACCATCCCAGAACATTCGATCCTAACTCCATTCGGCAACCCGGCTAGCTGCGTGAGCCCCGTGGCTTTGCGGCCCTGCCTCGCGACAGGTGTGCTATTTCGTGGGTTATTCGAATCCGAAGCCCAGTCACCAGATACGCCTCGAGACGTGTACCGGCGACGTGCCGAGGGTAGCCCGGGGTGGCGCAGGCGGGCCATAGCGAATAGGTACCGCAAACGGCAAACGGCAGAGCGTCCCCAACTACCGCAGACTGGTGAGGTGGCCACCAGACCCAGCACACGGCCCTCGTCTTGCGAACCGTGATCAATCGCTTGCTAAGTCGGTTTCAGCGACCCGAATCGGGTTGGGACCCGGTGGGAATCGACCACGCAGAGGTATATGCAGCAGCGGAATGGGTCAGCGTGGACGAAGGGTTGCTGGACCGACTGGAGGCTGCAATCGGACCGCTGTCAGGCCGTCGGGTGTTGGATCTGGGCGGTGGGCCCGGTCAGTACAGTGCTGCCATGGCCCGGCGTGGCGCCGTGGTGACCTGGCATGACATCAGCCGCCGCTACCTTCAGATCGCGCGCGCGCGGATCTCCGCCGAGGGACTGTCCGTGGAGTTCTCGCTCGGGTACCTGGAGGAGGCGTCGCGGTTCCTGGATCTACCATTCGATCTCGTCTTCAATCGCATCTGCTG
>JANOIS010000452.1:0-4046 GCA_031407755.1 Chloroflexota bacterium
CAGCCGACCGCAGACCCGCCGCGACGACCGGCCCGAGACGGAGCTCGTCGTACCAGGCTGCGCTGGTGGCCGCGACATCGGCGCCCGGCGCGAGTCCGCCCATCGGTGACAGGGCGAGCCAGGCCAGCAGCGTCGCTCGCCCGGCGAGGTCCAGCCCCTCATCCGTGACAGCTCCAGGGTAGGTGGCCGCGACATCGATGCGGATCCGCCCGGCCGTTGCCGCCGGATCGCCCTCGACCCCGGTCGCGTCCGCGATCGCGGCGAGAAGCGCGGACAGTCGTCCCTCCAGGGCATCGAGATCCGCCGGCCCCGCCGTTCCTTCGAGGACCGCCGCCACGCCGCCCTCGGTGAACAGAGCCCGAAGCGGCGCATGGACCGGTTCCAGCTGGATCTCCTGTATGGCCGCTTCGAGTGACGGCACGCCGCTCCCGCCCAGCCGGTCCGCCAGCCGGCGCCATTGCCCGGACGACCCGTCGTGCAGTTCCTGGAACTCCCAGAAGACGTGGCTCTCGTAGGCGTCGAGTGACAGGTGCCACCCGCGCTCGCGTAGCTCCGCGCACGACTGCAGGTGGACGAGCCCGGTCCGCGCATCACGGAATGACACGAACGCCGCCGGATCGTCCGGCAGACCGAGGCCCTCGATCAACGACCGGCGGACCAGCCGTTTCGCACCACTCCCGTCCTTGCGCGCGTAGCGCACCGACTGGCGCAGCGTCCCCGCGGTGGATCCGAATCGATCGTGGTAAACGACCAGCGAGCGCGTCGGGCCGTGCCCGTTCGAGTAGGCCAGGACATGCTCATCGATCCCCCCGCCGTCGGTGACGAAGTCGTACATCAGGAAGTCGTCCGCCTCGGCAAACCACGCCCGCCGATGCAGCAGGGGGAACAGCTCGCGCTCATGTCGCTCCACGAGTCGCGCGTCCGGCCCTTCGTCCAATCGAGCCCGACGGAATTCCATCCCGTACTTCTCGGCGAATCCCTCCACCTGGCCGTGGCCCAGCATCGGCAGACCGGGCAGCGTGGCCATGACCATCGCGACCCCGAAATACTTGTCGCCCTTGCCGAACTGCTCGACCGCGGTCTCCTCGTCCGGGTTGCTCATGAAGTTCACGTAGCGCTTGAGGATCTCCGGATCGAATTCCAGGGTCTCGCGGATGAGCTTGCGAAACCCCGGGCCGTTCTCGTCCCGAAGCATGTGCATGAACGCGCTGTTGTAGACGCGATGCATCCCGAGGGTCCGGACGAAATAGCCCTCCAGCATCCAGAACGCCTCGGCCAGCAGGAGCGTGCCCGGGACCTCGGCCGCGACGCGATCGACCACTTCGCGCCAGAATTCAGCCGGCATCAGCGCATCGAACTCAGCCTGGCTCAGCGCGTACTGGGCCCGTGACGGGATCCCGTCGCCCGATCCCGGCAGCGGCCACCACAGCCGCTTGATGTGCTTTCGGGCAAGGACCATCGCGGCATCGAAGCGGATGACCGAGAAGCGCCGCGCGACGTCGAGGATGACCCCGATGACGTGCTCGCGGACCTCCGGCTTGAGGAAATCGAGCTGGGCGGTGTCGTTCCACGGGAAGCTCGTCCCGTCGTTGCCGTGATAGATGTAGCGCTCGTCCCCGGTCGCTCGATCAAAGCGCTTGAATACGACCGCCGCGTCCGTGTCGTTCCAGTAGTGGTCCTCGAGCACGACTCCGACACGCGGGTCCGGCGACAGATCGGCGCCGCTGTAGGCATAGGCTGGATACGGCGGCTCGGGCAGGGACAGGAACCACTCGGGGTGATCGATGACCCAGCTCGAATCGATGCCCATGTGGTTGGGCACCATGTCGCTCGCGAGGCGGATGCCGCGGGCCGCCGCCCGGTCGCGCAGGCTCGCGTAGGCCGCCTCGCCACCGAGGTCGTCGGCGATCCGGTAGTCGTCGAGGGAGTAGGCGCTGGCCACGGCATCCGCGTTGCCGCGCATCCGCTTGATCCGCTCCGAGGCGACGGAGCGCTGCCACAGGCCGATCAGCCACAGCCCGGTCACGCCCCAGCTCGCGAGGGTATCGAGTTCCTCGTCCGGGATCGCATCGAGTGTTCGGACCTGGCGGCCGTGGCGGCGCGACAGCTGGTCGAGCCAGACGTATGTGCTCTTGGCCATCAGCACAAGCTTGGGCATCCAGGCGGAATCGGCCGAAAATGCCTCTGGTTCACCTGCGACGCCGCCGCCGAAGGACGGCGGGTGGACCTCGCGCTGGCGCGGGCCCGGATCGCCGCCACCGAAGCGCAGATGCAGCCCGCGCTCCTCCTCGGCGAGGATGCCGATGGCCATCTCGAGCCGGCCGATGATCGCGTCCAGGTCGGCGCCCAGGATGGCGGTCCAGTGTTCCCGGATGTAGCGCAGTTGACCGACGAGTGACGTCGGAGCGTGGCGCGCGGGCGCGCGCATGAGTTCGATGAGCGACATCCGCCCGGCGCCCGGTACATCGACCTGCGCGCCTCGTCCGAACGACGCCTCAAGACCCGCGATCGCATCGGCGTACCGTGACCCCTCGGCGAGGACCCGGTCGTCGACGAGTTCGCGCAGCGGCCCGAGGGCGGGGTTCTCGTTGGCGATCCTGGTCAGCAGCAGCTCCTCGAGCCGGTGCTCCGCCGGCTCGGGTCTCGGGCCAGGGCCCGGGAACGCCGCCGCGAACGCGTCCAGAACCAGGTCCGCGTCGTGGCCGAGGCGTTCGCGGACGTCGCGAAGCGCGGTCTCCATCGCCGGGCGGCCGTCCGTCGCCCCGAGGCGCTCGATGAGCAGATGGCCGATCTCGTGGATCACCCCGAGCGCCCCGATCTCGCCCGCCCCGACCGACGGCGCGCCCGGTGCCCGGTCGTCGTTCATCCTCGCGGCGAGTCGTCGGATCGCCGCGATATCGGCGAACACGAGGTCACCACGGACCCCGAGCAGGGCAGGATCGATGGCGTACCGCTCGCGGGCGGTACGGCGAACGTGGAACTCACGCATCGGCGAAGGATGGCACGTGGTCAGCCGGCGCGTGGTCAGCCGGCGACGACCTCGCGGGGGCGCTCGGTGGCGACCTTGTCGATCGCCCGGCGAAGCAGCTCGAGTCCGGCCTTCAGCGCGTCGCGCGATATCAGGAGCCAACCTGGACTCGAGCCACAGCCAGATCCGCTCGCAGCCTGGCCTCCAGCGCCGTTCCGGCGAGGTTGTCGATCAGGCGGGCGGCATGGCGGGCGGCACGGAGCGTTGTGGCGGTCTCCAGGCGATCGGGCGATTCCCAGAACCAGGCGCAGCTGGCGAACATCGAGAGGCGCCAGCGCTGGGCGGCGAGCACATCCGAGAAGGTCGTGCAGTCCGATGCGCTCGCACGAGGGCCCAGACGCTCCCTCGCGAAGGCCTCTGGGGTGCGCACGCCGATGACGACGTCGGCGTAGTCGTCGCGGGCTGCCCACGGGTCGGGGGCGCCAGGCAGGTCGCGGAAGAGCCGTTCTGTCATCGCATCGATACCGCCGGCGAGGCGCTCCAGGGCGATCCGCAGCGGCGCCTTCCAGCTCCCATCCGCCACGCACGGACAGGCGGTCTCCCACCGCGCGACGCCATGATGACAGCTCCACGAGGTCCGCTCGCGGAGAGCGGCCGGGGGCAAACCGGCGACCGCCGACCGGTCGATCGCCTCGACCAGGGAAGGGGTCTCGAACGAACGATCAACAGGCGCCGTCCGTCCGATCAACCGCGCCAGGAACTGCTCGCGCATCGGTTGGTGATGCCCGTACAGCTCCCCGTCCGAGGCGATCACGACGAGCGGATCGACGTCGTCCGGCAGGGACCCCTGGGCGAACCGCGGGAGCAATCGATCACGGACGAACGCATCCGCGTCGACGGTCGCGATGGGCTCGAAGGACACGGCCGCGGACAGCAGCCCGTCGTACGCGACCGCCACCATGGACCGACCATCCCCGAGATCGATGCGGACGGGCCGGCGCGTTTCGATCTCCGGGCCATCCAGCGGCTCGAGCTGCCACGGCGCGAGGATCGTGTGGGTGATTCCGTTATCCGCAAG
>JANOIS010000466.1:0-12551 GCA_031407755.1 Chloroflexota bacterium
GGGGCGATCAGCCACGCCGATCCCGCCAGCGACGCCCCGGCGCTGGGCCTTGCGCTCGATTACTCCGCGGTGCTCCGGTCATCCGCTGGCGAACGGACCGTGCCGCTCGATGGGTTCTTCGAGAGCGCGTTCCAGACCGGGATCGCGCCGGACGAGATTCTCGTCAAGCTGGTCCGCGGGCCCCTGCCGGCCGGCGCGGCTGGCTCGTACCAGAAGATGAAGCACCCCGCCTCGGGCTATGCCATCGTGGGGGTGTGCGCCGTCGTCGCCTCTTCCGGCGGATCCGTTTCGCACGCCCGGGTCGCGCTGACCGGGGTGGGCGAGGTGGCCTACCGCGCCAGGGCCGTCGAGGATGCGCTTTTGGGCACTGACGGCTCGGCGGACGCTGTGGCCGCCGCGGCCGAGCACGCTGCCGACGGCCAGACGGTCAACGGCGATATCCACGCGGACCGCGACTATCGAGCGCGCATGGCGGTCGTCTACACGCGTCGCGCGATCGAGGCCGCGCTCGGTCGCTAGCGACTCGCGCGTCCTCGCGTCCCTCACATGCGTGTCGAGCGGGTAACCCCTGGTCGCCGTGCGCCCGCCAGGCTGGCCGGGGCGATCCTCGCTCGCGACCTGACCGTCGGAGGGCGACGCTGGTCCAAGGGTCGTCGGCTGACCGCCGACGACCTCCTGGCGTTGGCTGTCGCCGATCCCGGACCGGCGGTGACGGTCGTCGTTGCCGAGGCCGGCGAACTGCATGAGGACGATGCAGCCGTCCGTCTGGCCCAGGCGATCGCTGGCCCCAACCTGGAGGTTCGCGGCCCCAACCAGAGCCGCCTGGACCTGGTCGCGGCGGTGGCCGGGGTGGTCAACGTGCGGATCGCGGAGCTTGAGCGGCTGAACCGGCTGGATCCGCTGGAGGTGTTCACGGTCTTCGACGGCCAGATCGTCGAGCGCGGTGATCTCATCGCCAGCGTCAAGGTGGCGCCGCACGTGGTGGATGCGTCCATCGTGGAGGCCGGGGCGCGGATCGCGAGCTTCGGCAGCCAGCCGATCGTGTGGGTCGCAGCCTTCGTCGCGCGGCGCGTCGGGGTCGTGGTCAAGGAAACGGTCCGGGCGACGGCACGCGAGCGTTTCGAGGCCTCGGTCCGGGCCAAGGTCGAGGGCCTCGGCTCGACGATCATCGATATCGTCTATGTCGAGGACGACGCAGACGCGGTGGAGGCCGCGCTCGGCCGGTTCGTGCGTGGCGCCGATACCGCCGACCTGGTCCTGACCGCGGGCTCCGCCTCGACGGACCCGCGCGACCCGTTCTTCGTCGCCATCGACGAGCTCGGTGGTCGGATCGTGCGACGGGGTGTGCCGTCGCACCCGGGATCAATGCTCTGGCTGGCGCGCGTCGGTGGGACGGCCATCCTCGGCCTGCCGACCTGTGGTGCGTACTCCAAGGCCACGGCCGCGGACCTGCTGCTGCCTCGCCTGCTCAGCGGGGAACCCGCCTCGGAAAAGACCGTGGCCAAACTGGGCCACGGCGGCATCCTCACCCGCTCGCAGCGCTTCCGTTTCCCGCCTTACGCCCGGGACCTGGACGCCCCCGACGGGTAGTTGGGGTTCGCGCGCCCGGTCAGACGGGCTCGTCCCGCCTGACCGTACCGATTCGATCGATCGAGCGGTCGAACGATGCCACGACACCGACGCCGGTTGACTCGGCACTCGCGACGAGGTACGCATCGGCGAAGTCCAGGCGGTCGATCTCGTAGATCTCGATGGCGCGAAGGAGCAGCTCCTCGTCCACGACGCGGATCGCCGGAAACCCGACGATCGCCCGCAATGACGTCGTCACCTGCGCCCGAGGGACCTCGTAGTACGACTCGAGCACGTACGCGACCTCGGCGAGGATCAGGTCAGGCAGCAGGAGTTCCTCGGCCGCGGCAAGGTAGCGAGTCGCACGTTGCGCCTGATCCGGTGGATCCCCGGTCAGGTGTCGGATCAGGACATTGGTGTCGACGAACGCCGTCACCGGTCACGCAGCGCTCGCACCCGACGGGTCTCGCGGAGGACGTCCGCCCATGCGCCCCCGCGCTTTGCCGCAGGTACGCTCACGGAACCTGCGATCGCGAGGAGCTCCAGGCTCCGTGCGAGGATCGCGCGGTCACCATCGACTCGGAAGACGACCCGATCGCCCTGCTCAAGCGCCAGGGCGCTCCTGATCGACCTTGGGATGGTCACCTGCCCCTTGGAACTCAGCCTCGAGGATGCTTCCATCACCGTACTCCTTACTTGTCACGTACTGTAAGGATACACCCATCGGCGCTGATCTGGTCGTACCGTGTACCCTCCGCCACATGACCGACCGTGACCAACGCCCCGCCGGCACCCGTTCCATCGAGGCTCTGACCGAGGACTTCCGCGGACGCGACTACATCACGGACCGGTCGCTCACCACGGCCGTGTTCCTCGCCCTGGAACTTGGTCGGCCGCTGCTGCTGGAAGGCGAGGCCGGGGTCGGCAAGACGGAGCTCGCCAAGGTCCTGGCCGCCAGCCTCGGCGCCCGGCTCATCCGGCTCCAGTGCTACGAGGGCCTGGACGTCAACACCGCCGTGTACGAGTGGAACTACCCGCGCCAGATGCTGGAGATCCGGTTGCTGGAAGCCCAGGGCGGGGCCACCGCTGCGACCGCCCACGACATCTTCGGCTCCGACTTCCTGATTCGCCGCCCGCTCCTCCAGGCGCTGGAATCGACTGACGGCATCGCACCAGTCCTGCTCATCGACGAGATCGATCGCGCCGACGAGGAGTTCGAGGCGTACCTGCTGGAGATCCTGTCCGACTTCCAGATCACCGTCCCCGAGATCGGCACCATCAAGGCCGAGCGACCACCGCGCGTGATCCTGACCAGCAACCGCACGCGCGAGGTACACGACGCCCTCAAGCGGCGCTGCCTGTATCACTGGATCGATTACCCGACGGCCCAGAAGGAGTACGAGATCGTGCTCGCCCGTGTGCCCGCGGCACCCGAGAAGCTGGCCCGCGAGGTCGTCGGGTTCGTCCATCGATTGCGCGAGGCCGACCTGACCAAGGTGCCGGGCATCGCCGAGACGCTCGACTGGGCGTCCGCGCTGCTCAGCCTGGGCGCGCGCGAGCTGTCGCCCGAGATGGTCGACGACACCTTGGGCGTCGTCCTCAAGTACGAGGAGGACATCCGCCAGCTCCGCGGCGAGCAGGCCAGGCGGATGCTCACCGAGGTCGCCGCGCGCGGCTGAGCGCCCGCCGTCCTGGCGGACCCTCCCTAGACCCGCGACCCGTTCTCGGGCTTCGCCAGTTCCCCGCTCAGCCTCAACTGTTACAGCTACGTCGCCAACAACCCAGCCACCTGGTCGGACCCGAGCGGACGCTCGCCGTCCTCGAAGGTGCTGATTCAAACGCTCGGCTTTTGTGTGAACGGCACGATAGGCGGTGGCGCCTACGCGACCGCCAGCGGTTGCTTGGTTAAGGACGTCACTGGCCGAAAGTCGCTCCTTCTCAGCGCGGGACCGGGGTCTGGAATCACCGCCTCGGGTACGTTAGGCGCGTTCGCCGCTAACGCGGTGATTGCCGATCTAGCTGAGTGGTTCGAAGCGAAGGGGGCATCGGTCACTGCGGGCATCTACACCGGTGGTATTGACGTGGCCACTGGACCGGGGTCGGACATTTGGACCCGCTCGGTGCCCGCCGGCCCGCAGGGCATTCGCGTCGTCGATACAGTCACCACCGGCGAGCGCCGACATGACGAGCGAGAGGAGCTTGTCCCCGACGTTCGCCCGGCCCGGCTTGTCGACCAGGTGGAGGAACCGCCCGATGATGAGGACCGGATCCGCGCGGCTGGGCAGCGGCTGGGGCTCCGCATCGTCCCGGACTAGCTGACCCAGGGGCGGGTACGTCCCCGCCCCTGGGTTTCGTCCGGCCGGTTGGCCGTCAGCGACGAAGTCTCACGATTCGCTCCTCGAAGTCAAAGCCGCAGTCGAAGACGCCGCATGCGACGGCGAACGTGACCGCCAGCGAGCGGCCGCCCTTGAACAGGCCATTGTCGGCGAACACCTCCACGCTCCAGGGCTGGCTCGTGCCGTCACAGGGGAACTCGATGAACCCGAACCCTGTGATCGTGAACCTGCCGACGGCCTGCCGGAGCTGGACCTCGATGAACGCGAAGTCGGCGGCGCCGGTGCAGGTGACGGTACCGGTGATGGTGGCCGATCCCGTCCGTGCGTTGAACTGCCCGACCGGATCCACGGTCACATCGACCACGGGCGGCGGGGGGATCTCGTCGACAGTGATGTTGAGGGTGCCCCCGTTACCGGCCCCGACCTCGAAGTCGAAGACGAGGATCGCGTAGGTCTGTGCGGCGGACGTCCCGAAGGCGACCGCGAACGCCCCACAGGTGATGACGGACAGGCTGCCCGGGCTCCCCGTGGCGACGATGACGCCCGCGGCGTAGGTCGAGCTGGATACGTCGACCACCAGGCCGCCGTCGGCTGCCGCCGTGATCTCGTACCACGTGCTGGCTTCGGTCGCCGGCGCGCCGCACTGGGCATTGGCCTCGGCGTCGTCCGCATCGGTCGTTGCCTCTGTCGTATCGACCGACTCAGAAAACGGGATCGAGCCGATCACGGTGCGGCCGCCATAGAGGTCGTTGCCCGGTACCGCTGCCAGCACGGGCGCAGCGAAGGCGAGGCTACCCGCCATGAAGAGGCTGGTGAGGATCGCGAAGCGCTTCATCGAAATACCCTCCTGTGTGTTTGGCGCACGCCGATTCAGCGGCGTAAACGCGTCGTTCGGCTGACGGAGTCGTCGGCGCACTCGATCGCAGTGCAGGCGAATGCGAAGGCGTTGACCTGCACGGCGCCACCGCCGAACCTGTTGTTCTCGCTCGCGACGTCGATGGACCACGGCGTCGGCGACGTTGAGCAGGTCTCGTAGAACTGCCCGCCGAATCCGCGGATGATGAACCGACCGACCCGCTGGGTAACCTCGAGGTTGATCTCTACGAACTGGACACCACCGGAGCACGCGATCGTGCCCCGGATCTTGGCCGTCCCGGCCGATGTGAACGAGCCCGTGCCGTCCACGGTCAGATCGACCGTCGGAGGTGGGGGCGCGACGTCGACGTGGAACGTGAGCGACCCGCCGCCACCAGCTTCGCCGACGATGCCGCCCCCGCAGCACGTCCCGACCATCAACAGGTAGGTCGTGCCGGCGAGCGCATCCCAGCGGACCGCCGACTGGAGGCTGTTCGAGTCGTCGACACAACCGATGACGTCGATCCCACCTGAGCCGTTCGGCGTGCCGACGTAGAGCGTCGTGTCAAAGTCACTGCCGAACGTGTCGGCCAAGTATGAATCGGATACCGTGGGCGTAAAGGAGTACCAGACCGTCGAGCGGTCCGGCGCGCCCGGGTCGGGGCAGAAGCCGGGATCGGTCGCCCCGGTCGTCGCCTCGGTCGTGTCGACCGGGCCATCCGCGTACGGCAGCGAACCGACGACGGTAGGGCTGCCGATGTCGTCATTGCCCGGTGCCGCTGCCAGCACCGGTGCGGCGAAGGCGAGGCCGGCCACCATGAAAAGGCTGATGAGGATGCCAAAGCGTTTCATTTGATGCCTTTCTGATCGTGAAAGTCGCACGACGTCCTTGAAGCTTGCATTGACGTTGGCACCCCTCCAGTCTGTGGCGGTTCCCGTGGACGCTCGCCGTTTCCCCGAGTCTCGGTGTGGCCTTCGCGCAAACACCGCTGCCCGCATCGGCAACACCATTTCGACGCGCCAGAACGCTACTTGTTACGGGCCGGTACCAGCCTCCCTGCGTGCCGCAGCACACGAAGTCCGGCATCGGCGCCGCGCGCGCCACACACAGACCGGAGTCGTGGCACAGTCCGCACATGTCACTGCCGGATGATCCCGCCATCGTGACCGCGCCCTGGGGGCCGGAGGTGGATGGTCGGCGGCTGCTCAACGAGGCGGTCGGGTTCGGGCGGGCCCTGCGGGCGGCCGGTCTGCACATCGATCTTGGCGCCGCGGTCGATTACGCGCGGGCGCTGCCGCTGGTCGATATCGGCGAACGCGAGCAGGTCCGGGCGGCCGGTGAGGCCGTGTTCGTCCGCCGCCGGGACGATCGACCGACCTACGACGCCGTGTTCGATCGATGGTGGAAGCAACGCACCCGCCGGCAGGGCGACTTCCAGGCGCCGCCCCTCCAGCGCCCGACGGATCCGGACGGTATGGAGGGTGATGAGGCGACCGGCCAGGCCGACCCGCAGACCGGCGAGGCCGCGACCGATGCGCGGTCCGATGAACGCGGCGTCCCGATCCCGTCCGCCGGTGACGACGCCGACGACGAGAGCGAGATCGAGGGTGTCGTCGTCGCCCCCGATGCCTACTCACGGGGCGAGATGTTGCGCCACCGCGAATTCGACCGGATGACGCCGGCCGAGCTGCGTGAGGCGGAACGCCTGGTGGACCTGCTCGTGCCACGCCTCGAGCAGCGCCGCACCCGTCGCTACGAACTCCACTCGCACGGCCGCCGGCTGGCCCCACGAGCGATGTTCCGGCGCAATCTCGGGACGGGCGGGCAGATGCTCAGCTGGGTCTGGCGTCGGCCGAAACGCGAGCCGCGGTCGCTGGTCGTCATCTGCGACATCTCGGGCTCCATGGAGCGCCACTCGCGGCTGCTGCTCCGGTTCGTCCAGGCGCTGTCGGCGGCGAGCGAGGTGCGCACGGAGTCGTTCGTGTTCGGGACGCGGCTCACCCGCGTGACCCGCATGCTCAAGGACCGCAACCGTGATCGCGCGCTCGCGCGGGTCGCTGAATCGGTCAACGACTGGGCCGGCGGGACTCGCATCGGCGAGAGCTTCCGCACCTTCAATCAGACCTGGGCGCGACGCTCGCTGCGTACCTCGGGCGTGGTCATCGTGGTGAGCGACGGCTGGGACCGCGGCGATCCGGCGATCGTGGCCGCGGAGACGGCACGCCTGCGGCGCAACTGCCACCGATTGATCTGGCTCAACCCCCTGGCCGGGACGCCCGGCTATCAGCCACTGGCCGGCGGGATGCGCGCCGCCTTCCCGTACATCGACGACTTCCTGCCGGCCGGCACGGTCGCCAGTCTCGAACGGCTCGGCGAGATCCTGGGCGGTGTCCGATCCGCCGACACCCGCAAGGGCAGCGAGGCCGCGGCCCATGCCGCGGTCCCGGGCGCGCCCGATCCGTCCACCATTCGGCCACCGGCCGTCGTTGGCGGTGCGACCACAGACCCCAGCACAGCGAGGCCCATCCGATGAAGGAACTGCTCGATACGCTCAGGACCTGGCAAGGGGAGGGGATCGATGTCGGGCGGGCCGTCGTGGTCCGCACCTTCGGCTCGGCGCCACGGTCCGAGGGGGCCGTACTACTGTATGCGGCCGATGGCCGGATCGCGGGCTCGGTCAGTGGTGGCTGCGTGGAGGGCGCCGCGGCCGAGGAGATCGAGCGCGCCCGGGCCGACGGCCACGCGCGCGTCATCCGCTATGGGATCAGCGACGAGCAGGCCTGGGACGTGGGGCTTGCCTGCGGCGGCACGATCGATGTGCTGGTGGAGCCCGCCGTCCCCTCCGCGGCGGTCGCGGCCGCCATCGAATCGCTCGGAGCGGGCGGCCACGGCGCGGCTGTGGTTACGCCACTCCCCGCGGACTCGCCACCGGCCGCCTTCGGGCAGCACACGCCTGGAGCCGGTGCGCCGCCTGAACCCAGGCTCGTGGTCCACGACGATGGGCGGCTCGAGGGCACGCTCGGGGACGACGCGCTGGATCGCGAGCTCGTGGACGCCGCCACCGAGGCGCTCCGGCGGGGCCTGTCGCGGACCGCCGAAGTCGGTGGTCGATCGCTCTTCATCGAGGTCTTTCCGGTCCGGCCGCGGCTGGTCGTGGTCGGTGCGGTCGAAGTGGCGCGCTCGCTCGTCCGGCTTGCCCGGGAGCTTGGTTTCGAGACCGTCGTGATCGATGGCCGGGCGTCGTTCGCGACGGCCGAGCGGTTTCCCGACGTCGATCGCCTGGTCGTCGGCTGGCCGGACGAGGTAGCCGACGAGATCGGTCTCGGCCCCAACGACGCCGTGGCCGTCCTCACCCACGACGTGAAGTTCGATGAGCCGGCCATCGTCGAAGCGCTCCGGCGCGGCTGCCGATATGTCGGCGCCGTCGGATCGCGCAAGACCCAGGGTGATCGGCGCGAACGGCTCATGGACGCCGGCGTCACCGCCGCGGAAATGGATCGGCTGCGCGGTCCGGTCGGACTGGATCTGGGTGGGCGGGCCCCCGCTGAGACCGCCCTGGCGATCCTTGCCGAGATCGTCGCCGAGCGCTACGGCGGTTCCGGCGTGCCCATGAAGCAGCGTGTGCTGTCATGAATCTGTGCCTTGACGCATGGGTTACGCTGTGATTCATGAAGATCGTGACACTCACTCGTGGTGGCCAGGTTTCCATTCCGGCTGAATATCGGCGTGGCTGGACATCGAACCGGGTCATGGTCCGCGAGACGCCGGATGGGCTCTTGATTCGACCATTTCCCGACGACCCGATCGCGGCCGCGGCCGGATCGCTCAAGGGTCTGCTCGCGGGCGTCACATCCGACGAGCTGCGCCAACAGATGCGCGAGGAGGAGATGGAGATCGAGAAACGGAAATGGGGACATCTTGCCCGTCCTTGACGCGAGCGCCATCGTTGCCATCCTTGGCGACGAACCAGGGCGGTCAGCCGTCGAGGATCTGCTCCACCATCCCGTCGATGTGGTCTTTGTCAGCGCGTTGAACGTTGCTGAGGTCATCGACGTCGTCGGGCGTCGTATCGGTGATACGGAGATCGTCGAGCGACAGGTCGAGCTGCTCCTGCACGGCGGCTTGGAGATCGTCGTCGTCGACGAGACTGTCGGCATCCGCGCAGGCGTTCTTCGCGCCCGACATTACGATGCGAAGACACGGAACCTTTCGATGGGTGATTGTGTGGCGCTCGCGACGAGCCAGTTGCTTGAGGAGCAACTTGTGACATCCGACTGGATCCTGGCAAAGACAGCGGCGGACGAGTCGATCGCGGTGATCCGCATCCCGAACTCGGCTGGCGTCGTCGATTGACTGGTCACCGGATCGCGGCCGTCGTGCTGGCGGCTGGTGCGGGGTCGCGGCTCGGGGGTGGCAAGCTGGTGGCGTCGCTTGATGGCCGGCCTGTGCTCCAGCACGTGCTGGATCGTCTGGCGGAGGCCGGGGTGGGGGAGGTGGTCGTGGTGCTGGGCGACGACGCCGAGGCCGTAGAGGCCGCGATCGGCTGGCGCGCTGAGCGACGGGTGCGCAATCCGGATCCGGGACGCGGGTTGTCGAGCTCGCTGCGGGTCGGGATCGAGGCGCTGGACAGCGGTGTCGACGCGGCCCTGATCGTGCTCGGCGACCAACCGCGCGTGCCGGTCGAGGCCATCCGGGCGCTTGTCGCGGCCGGGGTGGACGACGCTCGACCGATCGTGGTGCCGGTCTATCCGATCGATCAGGGTCGCAATCCAGTGCTGGTGGGGCGTGCCGCGTTCCGGCTCGTTGCGCAGGCGACCGGGGACCGCGGGCTCGGTCCGGTCATCGCTGCGCACCCGGAGCTCGTGCGCGAGGTCCCGGTGGGGGCCGCGGTCGGCGGCAACCCCGATATCGACACGCGCGCGGATCTGGTCGCGATGCTGGAGGCGGTCTGGGCCGCTCGGGTCCACGCCAACAACGAGCAGGTCGATCGGTTTCGCGAGATCCCCGACGGCACCGACTTCTATGCGCCGGTCACTGGGTTGTTCCGCGCGGATCCGACTCGGACCGATGAACCGGCACTGGACCTTCTGCTGGACCTGGTCAGGGATGGCGAGACATGGCTGGACATCGGGGCAGGTGCGGGCCGCTATGCGCTGCCGATCGCGCGGGCCCTGGCGCCGTCGGGTGGGTCGGTCATTGCCGTTGACGCGTCCCGTTCCATGCTCGATGGTCTGCGCGAGATCGCCGCCGAGCACGGGATCGTCAACGCCCGCGTGGTGGAGGGTCGTTGGCCAGCTGCGGCGACGTCGGTCGATGGCGCCGATGTGGCGCTCATCGCGCATGTCGGCTACGACATCGCGGCGATCGGTCCGTTCGTGCGGGCCATGGAATCGAGCGTGCGGCGGCTGTGTGTTGCCGTGCTCATGGAGCGCCAGCCGTCGTCGATCGCCGACGTCTGCTGGCCGCCGGTCTGGGGCGAGGCACGGGTCGCCCTGCCGGCCCTGCCGGAAATCGTGGAGTTCCTGCGAGCCCTCGGGCGCGAACCGTCCGTGATTCGGATCGAGCGCGAACCGCGACGCTTCGAGTCACGGGCCCAGCTCGAGGGGTTCCTGCGTCGGCAGCTCTGGATCGAGCCTGGCGGTGACGCGGACGCTCGATTCCTCGAGGCCCTCGAACCGCTGGTCGTGGCGGCCACCGACGGGTCCGTCGGCCTGCATGATCAGCGTTCGCTGTCGATCGGGATGGTGACCTGGGCGCCAAGCGGTATGCCATGACCGGGGCGATCGGGCGCGGCGCGGACCGGGCCGGTCGGCACCGACCGGACCGCCAGCCGTGGCGCCCTGACCTGGCCGGTCCGGCGGCCGCGGCTGCGCCATCCAGACCTGGGCGCCAGGACCGGGGCGATCGGGCGGCGGCGCGAACCGGGCCGCGGCCGCGGCACCCGGACGGGGGCGCCAGACGGCTGTCTCTGGCCCCGGTTGGCCCCAGTCGGGTGGATTCCAGTGGAGCTGGTGCAAGCGACCTCTGCGTCCCGTCGCGTCCCGTCGCGGGCTCGAACCACGTCGCAGATTTCCATCGCCGCTGGAATCCGTGCCCAATGTGTTGGAGATTCGCCCTGCCGGGCCCAGCCAATCACCGAATCGCGGGCGTTTCGAAGCATGAGCGAGCGTACCCCGGTGCTTGTACCAGTCCGACTGGAACGGCCAGGATCGGCCACGGCCACGGGCCAGGCCCGATCGCAGGAGGTCGGACGGGTCCACGCTCGGATGCCAGGGCTCCCGGGAGACGAGCGCCCGCCGCATCTCGCGTTGACGTGGCCACGCGTGCGCCCGATACTCGCCGCAGCAGCTTCAACCACGCGACACCGATGGCAGGCGAGGGATGCACGCCTGGCCCGCGGCCGATACGCCGTCAGCCAGCAAGCACTGTGCCCGTCCGAGTCGGACGGGCCTACCAGTCCCCGAACGTCACGGGGAGGAGGAAGGCAGCGCGATGATCCCAGGCCAGTTCGACTACGTCCGTCCAGGAGATCTGGACGAAGCGTTGCGGATCCTTGTGGACCGCGAAGGGGAGGCCAAGCTGCTGTCCGGCGGCTACAGCCTGATCCCGCTGATCAAGCTCAGACTCGCCCAGCCGGCGCTCTTGGTCGACATCCGGGACATCAGCGGCCTGGACGGCATCAGCGAGACCGACGACGAGTTGCGGATCGGTGCCCGTGCCACACATCGCCAGATCTGCGAGCACGAGATCGTCGTGGATCACTATCCCGGCCTGATCGATCTTGCCGGCGTCATCGGGGACCCCCAGGTCCGTAACTGGGGCACGATCGGTGGTTCCGTAGCGCACGCGGATCCGGCCAGCGACTGGCCGGCCATGCTCCTCGCGGTGAACGCCACGATCGTCTGCCGCAGCCAGACTGGTGAGCGTGAGATCAAGGCCCGCGACTTCTTCCTCGACACATTCCAGACGGCCATCGAGCCGACCGAGGTCCTGACCGAGATCCGTCTGCCCCGCCGACCCAGGGGAGCCGGGGCCGCGTACACCAAGCTCGAGCGCAAGGTCGGCGACTTTGCCACATGCGGGTCGGCGGTCATGGTCCGGCTCGATGCCGGCGGCCGGATCGCCGGCGCCGGCGTAGGCCTGACGGCCGTCGCAGCCTCCCCGTTCGCGGCCACGGACGCCGAGGCGATCCTCGCCGGCCAGATGCCGTCGGAGGAACTGTTTCGCCGCGCCGGCGTGGCCGCGGGAGCCCAGTCGACTCCCGCCGGCGACGTCCGCGGCCCCATCGAATACAAGCGTGCCATGGCCGCGGAGATGACCGTCCGGTCGCTGCGCAGTGCCGTCGCCCGCGCCCTCTCCTTCGCGTAGCACTGAGGAGCACGATGACGACCCAGCACATCACGGTCACCGTCAACGGGGAGGCGCACGAGGCGGACGTCGAGCCGCGCCTGCTCCTCGTCCACTTCCTTCGGGACTCGCTCGGGCTGACCGGCACGCACGTCGGCTGCGATACGAGCAACTGCGGCGCCTGTACCGTCCATGTCGATGGCGAGAGCGCCAAGTCGTGCACGATGCTCGCCGTCCAGGCCAACGGCCACGAGGTCAAGACCATCGAGGGCATGGCCGATGGCGCCACGTTGCATCCGCTCCAGCAGGCGTTCTGGGACCAGCACGGCCTCCAGTGCGGCTTCTGCACCCCGGGCATGATCATGCAATCCGCATGGCTGCTCAAGGAAAACCCGGACCCCTCTGAAGCGGAGATCCGCGAGGGCATCAGCGGCAACCTCTGT
>JANOIS010000216.1:0-3599 GCA_031407755.1 Chloroflexota bacterium
TCGGGTGCTGGTCGAGACCGGGATCGGTGAGCGAGTCGACGACAAGACCCGGGCGATGCGCGTCTACGAGGGCCCGCCGGTCGTCGCGGCCCTCGAGACGGCCGGGTTCCTGCCGGAAACCGTGAACGTGGTGGTCATGACCCACCTCCATTTCGACCACGCCGGGGGGCTGCTGCGGGCAGACGGTTCGCGAGCGTTTGCGCACGCCAGCATCGTGGCTCAGAAGGCCGAGTGGGAGGTCGCGCTGAGTGACAACCCACGCGTCGTCGCCTCGTACGTGCAACCGGAGCTGCGGCTGGTCCATGACTGGGGGGCGCAGGGCTGGGTCGATGGTGAGCGCGAGGTCCTGCCGGGTGTCACGGTCGTCCCCACCGGCGGTCATTCCACCGGGCACCAGGCGGTCGTGGTCCGCGGATCGGGGGAAGGCGCCCGCACCCTGGCCTTCTTCGGGGACCTGCTCATGCGACCGTGGGCCGCCAACCCGCGCTGGGTGACCTCGTTTGACGACCACCCGCTCGATTCCGTCGTGCGCAAGGTCGAGCTGTTCGCCCAGGCCGCCGACGAGGACTGGCTGGTGGTGCTGTCGCACGAGGCGAAACGGCCGGTCGGGCGGGTCGTGCGCGACCGGGACCGTTTCCGGTTCGAGCCGGTCTGACTGCCGGGCCCAGGGCGCGGGACCCTACAGCGGGTTACGCCAGCGCAGTCCGGGAAAGCGTGCAAAGTCGGCGTCGTTGGAATGCAGCTCGCACTGGTACTCGATAGCCAGGGCGGCGAGATGCGCATCGGTCGTGAGACTGCCCGCCACACCCGCCGCCGACAGCAGTCGATCGAGCACGTCGAGATGCTGGCTGCCGGGCTCGATGGGCTCGACGTTGGGTCGCGCGAACCACGAGCGTACGTGGCCGACCGCGACCGTCGACGTCATGGGCGTATCCAGCACGACGCGGTGGGTCACAAGCCTGATGAAGCCAAGCGCAACCGCCCACGGAATGGCCACGGGCTCCTGGCTGTTGAGCAGGTTTTCCCACCAGGCCCGTGACGCCGCATGATCTGGCGCTCCCGCATTGTGAGCGTAGACGAGGAGATTGAGGTCCGGCAGGATCACCGGCCGGCTTCTTCGACAAGGTCATCGACATCCAGCTGGTCAACGAGCTGGTTCAACTTGCCGGGATCTATCCCAGGCCGGAACCCTCCCTGATGGACCTCGACCGTGAAGCGCCCACCGGAACGTCGCGCCGGCGCGGCGAGGCCGCGACGAACCACCTCGTTGAGTGTCTGTTTGAACGACTTGCTCTCCTGGTGGGCGAGATCCTTGAGCTTCCTCGCCAGATCTGCATCGAGGGTCAGTGTGGTACGCATCGACGCAGCATGATGCGTCGACATCGTGCAGTCAAGCTGCGTCTACGGCCCTTCGGCGGGACAGCCCGACCGTGCGGCCGCTCAGACGGCGTCGGTGTGCGACCATCCTGCGCATGAAGCTGTATTTCGCCGGGCCGCTCTTCACCGCGGCTGAACGGGCCTGGAACACGGAGGTTGCAGCCGCGCTGCGGGGCGCCGGACACGAGATCTTCCTGCCCCAGGAGAACGAGCCCGGCAAGGATGCTGCGGGCATCTTCGCCGCGGACGTCGGCGGCCTGGACTGGGCTGACGCCGTTGTGGCGGTCATGGACGGCCCGGACCCGGACTCCGGGACGTCGTGGGAGGTCGGATATGCCTTTGGCAAGATGCCGATCGTGCTGGTCAGGACCGATTTCCGGGTCGAGGCCGGGACCAGTGGACCCTACAACCCCATGCTGACCCAGGCGGCCACGGTCTGCCTCGACCTGCCGTTCGCGACGACCGATGCGGTCATCGAGGCGGTCCTCGGGGCTCTGGCGAAGATCGATCCCGCCGGCTGAGGCGCACCGACCCGCCCAGCGAGTGGCTCGGACGGAGTGCCGCGGGGCTGGGCCTACGGCGCGGGACTGGCCGTCGGTAGCAGCGATTCGATGAGCGCCTTGGCCCCCTGTTCGTCGACCGGGCCGTTGACGACGTGCGTGACGACCCCGTTGACGTCGATGAAGAACTGGGTGGGCAGGGCGAATACCCGGTAGAGGCGCAGGATGTGCCCCGACCCATCGAACCCGATCGTGTAATCGAGCTCGTATCGATCGGCGTACGAGGCGACATCAGTCGGCGAGGTCTCCTGGACGCTGATCCCGACGATGGCGAGGCCGCGGTCGCCGTAGCGCTCGTCAAGGTCCCGCAGGATCGGGGTTTCCTGTTGGCAGGGGGGACACCACGATGCCCAGAAGTTGAGCCACACGACCTTGCCGCGTAGGTCCGCCAGGCGGATCGGGCGACCGTCGAGGTCCGTCAGCTGATAGGTCGAGCCGTCGCCGAGCGTCGTCGCGAGCTCGGGCGCGAGGGCACCTGGGCGAAGGCCCTCGGACGGCGCGGCGCCGATGATGAACGGGGTCGCTCGAGGGTTCACCAGCGATGGTCCGGCGGCCGTATTGCCGAGCGGGGTGGTGATCGCGACTCCGACGATCGCGACGATCGCTATCGATACCGCCGCCAGGAGCAGCTGCCGCCCGCTGAACGGCCCGATCAGGCCGTGGCGTTGCCGCTTGTGGGTGAACCCGGGGCGCTCGTCGGTCACCGGGCTCAGATCGCCGTCAGGAAGTTGAAATAGCGGGGCATCAGAGCGAGCCAGTCGAACACCATCGCCACGCCGATGAGCACGACCAGCAGGCCGCCGACCAGCGACACGATCCTGCCGTGGCGGACCAGGGGCCGGATGAGGGCAGGCGCGCGGTCGTAGACGAGTGCGATGGCGATGAAGGGCAGACCCAGACCCAGCGTGTAGGCCACCAGCAGGATCGCCCCCTGCGCCACGGTCCCGGTCGTGGCGGCCATCGTCAGGATCCCGCCGAGGATGATCCCGATACACGGGCTCCAGCCGATCGCAAAGATCGCACCGAGCCCGAACGACGCGAGCCAGCCGCCGTTGGTGCCGATGAGCCGGCCCCCGAGTCGATCGCCGATCCCGGGTCGTCCGCCTCTCCTCGGCGTCCCGAGGGCGATCGAGCCGGTCGTCGTGGCGAGGCTGCCGGCGGCCCCGGCATCGAGCGGTCGCCAGGTGCGCTCCAGCGCCCCGAATCGCAGGATGCCGGCGAGGTTGAGGCCCAGGACGATGAGGACGAGGCCACCGATGATCCGGAGCGTGCCGAGGTAATCGGCCAGGACGCCACCCAGGTATGTGGCCGTCACGCCAAGGATCGTGAACACGGCACCGAAGCCTGCGACGTAGGCGAGGGCGTGTCGGACGGCGAGCCACCGACTGGGCCGATGGGGCTCGCCGCTGGCCGCGCCGGCACTGCCCGCGACGGCGATGGCCGTCAGCTGGCCGATGTACGCCGGAACGAGCGGCAGCACGCACGGTGACAGGAAGCTGATCACGCCGGCGGCCAGCGCGACGAGGATGGTGAGGTCCGTGCCCATCTAGTCGTCCAGGGTCTCGGCCAGGAACCGACGCAGTTTCGCGGCACTCGTGACCAGGTCCAGACGCCTGCCGCCAAGCTCGACGACCGGGATCAGCGCGAACAGCGCGCGTTCCA
>JANOIS010000002.1:0-6290 GCA_031407755.1 Chloroflexota bacterium
CTGGAGCCGACACTCAGATTCGAACTGAGGACCTGCTGTTTACGAACTAGATGGGCCTAAGCGTTGTGGCACAAGCGTCGAATCGCGAGCGTAGGGCGTCCAGTTAGCAGGTCTTCGTTTGGAGCGCGTTGAGGGTCCTGCGGTCAGCCTCCGAGGCATACGCGATCGTTGCAGTCTATCGGGACCGCGGGACGCCCGATGCTGGCTTCAGATCCGAGCGTCGGCCTCCGACCTAACCGGCACACTAAAGCGGTAGCCGAGTCCTCGAACGGTTTCGATCGAGCCCGCGCGGTCTCCAAGCTTCCGCCTCAGCGAGCGCACGTTGGCCTCGATCACGTTGCTCCCGCCGGCGTATTCGTGTGCAGGTCCAGATGGCCGCCATCGGAACCCAAGCCCTGCCATCCGCTGTTGGCAGCTCAGCAGGTCTTCGTTTCCGGCTCCAGCAACCCTTGCCGGGTCGCCGTCGCGGCTGCCTCGTATCGACTTAGCGCCCCCAACTTGTTCATCGCGTGCGTGACGTGCACGGAAGCGGTCTTTTCGCTGATGAACAGGCGATCACCGATCTCGCGGTTGGTGTGGCCAGCCGCGACGAGAGCCAGGACTTCGAGCTCCCGGGCGGTCAGGGCAGAGGCCGGGCGCTTCACCGCCGGCCCGACGCTGTCCGGCTGGCTCTCGAGCTGGATGCGCGCGCGTGACGCGAGTGCCTCGATCGCGATCCGGAGCGGAGCCGCGCCCAGGTTGGTCGCCGCGTCGTGCGAATGGCGCAATGGGAGCGCGGCGTCGATGGCGGGACCGCCGCTCGCGAGGATCGCCTCGGCAAGGCGAAACCGCGCAGAGGCCACCTCCCACGGCTGTTGGAGCTCGATCCGGGCCTCGACGACGGCCGCCCACAGCGCAGGTTCCGGCCGGCCCTCAAGGCGAGACTCCTCGGCGTCCGCGCTGCTGAGCTCGGTCGTCACCATCGGACCGGCTCCGTCGGCCTCGATGGCGGCGTGGGCACTTTGGCGGAACACGGCCGAGAACCGCCGACCCGCCGCGATCGCCTCGTCGACTTCGGGGATCCGACGACGGCGGCGAGCGGCAACGGCACGATCGGCCTCGCCCCCGATCGCCTTGAGAAGCGACCACCAGAGCGTCGCGTCGCGTTCGGGTTCGGGCGAGGCTGCGAGCGCCGATTCCATGAGGCTTCGGCCGTCTGCGTGGCGGCCGGTCGCGTACGCGAGGAAGATCGCGTCCTCGAGCTGCCACACTCGATGCGGACCGACTGCCGGGATCTCCGCTGCTTGGGCGATCTCGCGCTCGGCCTCGGCGACGCGACCCTGAAGCGTGTCAAGCCGCGCCATCGACATGTGCGAGTAGAGGATCTCGAACGAGATCGTCATCTGGGCAAGGACCTGGTCTCCGACCGTCCGCGCTTCGGCCCATCGGCCGAGCTCGATGAGGCTCTCGAGGGTGCCGTCGAGGAGGTGAACTCCGTAGCGTCCGTCGGAACCCTCACGGCGGGCGATCTCGAGGCCGAGTCGATTGAGCGCCAAACTCTCCTCGAAGCGGCCGTGCATGTATCGGGCCCACGCCCGGAATCGGATCGACCGCGCCCGGAGGTCCGCGTCGCCGGATCCTTCGAGGATCTCGGCCGCTTCTGCGAACGACGCTTCCGCGTGGTTCGTCTCCCCCAGGTGCGTGTAGACCTGCCCGACGACCGTCAGCGCAAGAGCCAGCTCCTGGCGTGCCCCGCAGTCGCGCGCGATCGCGATCGACTGCAACGCGGCGTCGCGCGCGCTCGTGTACCGCCCCTGATGCCAGCCGAGCAGCGCCGCTTCCGCGAATGCCTGAGCTCCCCTCGCAGAGCGCTCGTCACGCAGCATCGGCATCGCCTCGAGGACGGCGCGCTCCGCGGTCTCGATGTCGGCTGCCTCCCACGCGTAGTCGAAGAGCTCGAGCAGGATCGTGACTCGGCGCTCCGTGGCGCCTGGGTGGAGTTCGGCTAACGCGTCATGCGCGAGCTCGACGCCGCGCGCCTGATGGCCCGCTGCGGCTGCGGCGTGGGCGGTGCGCGCCAACAGGCCGGGGCGATCCAGGCCGACCTGGGCAGCAGCGTCGGGCACACGAGGCCAGATCTGGAGGATCCGATCCAGGTGGACCTCGACTTCAGCGTGTGCGGATGCCGCCCCTGCCACGGCCACTGCGGCCAGCGACGCTGTGAGCGCTCGGGGAAGGTCCTGCGCGGCCATCGCGTGGTAGGCGACCTCACCTGTCCGTGCCAGCTCCCCGCCCGGCGACAGGGCATCGTCGCGCTCGAGCGTGTCGGCGATCGCGCGGTGGATCTCGATCCGCTCCGTCGCCAGGAGCTGCTCCAGGGCGGCCTCGCGAACCAGCGCGTGTCGGAATGCGTAGCCGGGCGCGGGATCGACGACATGCAGCAGCACGCGCTGCTCGACGGCGTCCCGGAGCGCCGCGATCAGGACGGGCGAGGGCGTTCCGGCGACCTGCTCGAGCAGATCGTGGCTGACCACCCGCCCGGCAACCGCCGCCACACGCACGATCCCCTGCGTCACCTCGTCGAGTGCCGCGAGGCGCGCGGCCAACACCTCGCGGAGCGACGTGGGTAACGGCCCGCCACGGACGGCACCGGTCGCGATGAGCTCCTCCGCGAAGAATGCATTCCCGTCGGAACGCTCGAACACGTCGTGCGCTACCTCCGGATCCGGCACCCGGCCGAGGATCCCGGTCAGCTGCTGGACCAGTTCGGCTTCATCGAAGCGCGCAAGATCGATCCGTTCGAGCCACGGCAGGCGGGCGAGCTCGGCGACGACTGCCAGCAGCGGATGCCGCCGATTGAGCGTGTCGATCCTGGCAGTCGCGACCAACAGCCAGGGCTCGGTCTGCATCGAGCGGGCGAGATACGTGACGAGGTCCAGCGTTGATGCGTCGGCCCAATGCAGGTCCTCGATCGTCACGAGGATCGGTGTCGACGCCGATGCCACAGCCAGTAGGTCGCGGACGGCCGCGAAGAGTCGGCCCTGTCCACCTTGTCCGCCACCTTGTGCTGCATCGCGCACAGGCCCGATCTCAGGTGTGAGGCGGCCGAGCTCGGCACGCGTTGGCGGAGGCAACGACGCCGTGTGCCCGCCACGGTGGAGGTCACGCACGATATCGACGAATGGCGCGTACGCGAGCGTCCCCGCGGCCACGTCCACGCAGATGCCGCCGACCGCGGCGAACCTCATGGGTGCGGAGAGGGTCGACGCCTCGGTCAGGAGCCGGGTCTTGCCGACCCCTGCTTCGCCACTGATGAGCGTGATTCCGGGCTCGCCGGCGGCCGCGCGCTCGAGCGCCGCGGACAGGGCCGCGCGCTCAGCGACACGGCCAACGAAGATCGGACTGGAAACCCGACGAGGCACGACTCCGATATTGCGCCCGGGTGCCGTCCCGAACAAGCGCTCTCGGTTTACGTGAGACAAATGAGGTCGCTGCGTTCTTGAGATAAGGGAATGCACGATGGCGGACAGGCGTGCAGGGACCAGGCTTCAAGCAACAGGTCACCCCGATTCAGAAGCCAGGAGACGAACATGCACCCCTTCGCCCTGTACCTCGCCGCCACCGACGTCGAACACAACTACGGGGACGCCGCCGAACGGAACCGCCGACCGCGGTACGCGGCCGTCGACGCCCTCCCGCTCAACGAGCCCGCGCCGGTGTCCCGTCGCGACCGGCTGACAGCCATCCTCCGCCGGCGAGTCGCGCGCGCCGCGAGTGCCTGACGCCAAAGCCACCAACGTCCCGCGAATGGTCCGAGGTAAGGAGCCGTTTAGCCCGCGAGGATGTCCTGGACCACACCCTTCGGATTGACCTGCTGTGTGGAAGACAGCAGGCCTTCCAGGGCTCCGAGGCGACACCTGGCTGGGTTGCCGGACAGAACTCGTGAATGGACGGGCTGCATCGAGATCTCGAATCCGCCCAGTTAGCAGGTCTTCCCCAGTTAGCAGGTCCTCGTCCGTCGCGAACGCCGTGCTAACTCCAGACAGCTGCTCTTCGTGAGCACGAACCAGGGATTTGGAGCCGACACTCGGATTTGAACCGAGGACCTGCTGTTTACGAAACAGCTGCTCTACCGCTGAGCTATGTCGGCGCCGCACGATTATACGTGCTGCTTAACGACATCAGCTATTCGCCCTCGGGGAACCACGCTCGAGGCAGTGCTCAAGACTCAAGCACAACGCTCGGACAGCTGATAACTGTGATATCCAGGCCTCCGGGACGGAGGTCGCACATCCCATGGGGAGAACGGCCGTTCGCTCGCCGGTCGGCCGAGCCATCGCGCGGGCAAGCGGTCGAGACATGCGCCGCTCATCCAGTGTCGAGAGCGCCTGACCTCGTGTCAGGCGCCGAGCCGTCTCGTCGAAGATGCCCGAGATCACGAGCATGAGCGGCCAGCGCCTGGCCCGCCCGCGATCGACCACTCTGATACGTCCGGGGCCCCGCCGGATTCGCCGTTCTCCTTTCTATGGATGGCTGATAAAGCAGAAGCAGTACTCCTCGATGCCGCCAGAGCCGTCCCCAGGAGCCAGGAAATGCAGTCTATCCACCATGTGGTTATGACCACCGACGAAGGGACGATAAATCCCGGTCGCCTCCAGGATCGTCAGTTCGAAGGTTCCTTCCAAGAACTGCCCACCCAGCCCGTCGTCGACAAAGACGTAATCGCTTCCCGTGAAGCGCATCGCAAACGAGCCTCCGGGGATGTGGTAGGCACACAAATCCCCCGTGAACTGCACGTAGAAGTTGCCAACCGCCTTGCTCTGATTCTGATTACCCGGAGTTCCGCTAACGGGGTAGATCGCCACTGTCGAGTACGAACCATCATTGAGGTCCACCGCTGACAGGCCGAGGTTCGGCCCGCGAACCACGGGCTGATAGAGCCCCTTCAGCAGGACGACGAACGATTCGCTTGGCACAGCCGCTTTGGCCAGCAGGTGCCCAGGAAATAACAACAGACCGCCCAGCCCGGCCAGGCCCCCCCCGATCGCAGCTCTTCGGCTGATCACGGGTTGGTAGGCGATCATTGGGCGCTCGGTCGGCACGCCAGAGCGGCTCTGGACAGGTTCCATGAGCAATCACCTCTGCAATCCCACGCGCAGGACGATGCGCGATGGCAGGCGCGTCCTCCGGGATTGGCGACAGGCGCCTCACTCCTGGGGGAAGGGGACGAACTAGCGCACGGCCCTCATAGCGATGACCATGGATGCGAGAAGCATCGAGCCCTTCGGATCCAGACGGTCAGAGTGCGCCTGCCGGACAGGGGAGTCAATGGGCTTCGGAACTTCGCGACGGTCGAGTTGAGGCCTGGTTCGGACTCGTCCCGAGACGACCGCCGGGACGCCGGCCGGCGACGGCTTGGTCTTCTGGCGGGACATGTCGTCACCTCGGGAGGACGCTCGGAGCGTTTCGTACCCGCTTGCTCTCCCGGACGAGTGCCCCGGCGGCTGGCAGGTCGTCGGCGTGGATCTCGTTCGAGATCGGCTCGCCGATCACCTGGCGTGCCCCGGCATCATCGTTCCAGATGAGTATTGGATCGATCGGGAAACGCACCTTGTCCTGCGGGTCCAGATACTCAGGGAAGAGCAGCAGGGTACGGACGTCGAGGAGGTCGTTGATCTGCGGTTCGGCGACTTGCCGGCAGCGCTGTTCGATCTGCCGAAGGATGCGGACGTTCGCCAGTGAGGTCGCGAGCGCCGATCTGACAGAAAACCCGCTCTTGCCCCTGGGTCTTCACTCCCGGACAGGGCGGGGAGCGCGCGAGCGGGCGGCCGATTGCTTCGCGCGAAGCGATCGCTTGGACGACACCGCCATCGGCATCCACGTCACCCGGGGTTGCTTCCTACCGCCTCATCACGCGTCGCGTAGCGCGACCCAGGGCGCGCGGTCGGCCACGCGGTACGCCGGCTCTTGCTACCTATACCTACCGTCGGTAGCATTGTGGTGTGAAGGTCAGTGTCAGCCTAACCAGCGAAGACGTCCAGTTTCTCGATGCCTACGCCAAGGAGCAGGGCCTCGAATCTCGATCGGCCGCCCTCCATCGAGCCGTTCGACTGCTGCGCACCGCAGAACTCGGCGGCACCTACGAAGCGGCGTGGGACGAAAGGATCGCTGACGGCGAGGCCGGGCTTTGGGAATCGACCACGGGTGACGGAGTCGGGTCGTGATCCGTCGCGGCGATATCCATTCCGTCGATCTCGATCCAGCTCGCGGCTCGCAGGCCAACAAGCGCCGGCCAGCGGTCGTCGTGAGCA
>JANOIS010000076.1:0-2007 GCA_031407755.1 Chloroflexota bacterium
CGGAGGGTTTCGAGGTGGACTTCCTTGCGGATCGCGCCGGGGACGCGCCCCTCCTGGTGCAGGTGTGCCTCGAAAGCGAGGGCGACGAGACCTGGGAGCGCGAGCTGCGGGCGCTGGAAGCCGCCGCCGCCACGCATCCCGAAGCGCGGCCGTTCCTCGTGACCCTCGACGCCGTCCCACCGAGCCGGCCGCTGCCACCCGGGCTGACCTGGGCGCCGGCCGCACGCTGGCTGCTGGAGGAGATGTGATCACCCGCAAGAAGGAGTTCGCGAGGACTGTACCCCAGCTTCAGGCGCAGAAGATCATGGGAGATGGTCATCTACAAGAGGTCAAGATAGCTGGCACTTGTCACTCCATCAATGACAGACTGGTGGTCGTGTGGGGTTGCCGCGGACCGTCGCATCGCCAGGCCGCGGGGGTAGGGTTCGGGCGGATTCACTCATGCGAGCGTGGCGGTTTCTCAAACTCGAGTTCTGGGCGGAAGAGCTCCGGCAGCCGGATCAATCTGACACCGAGCTCGGCGGCCAGGTTGCGATCGAAGCCCGTCCGAGCGTACAGGAGCAGCAGGGGATCGTCCCCGGGTGCGACGAGCCCAACATCGCGGCGCAGGTTGGCGAGATCAGCAGGCTTTACGAACTCGCGCGTCCATTTCGCCGACCCGGCGGCAACCAGATGCCGGCCGCGTGTGCCCGCGACATCGATGTCTCCACCGGAGAACCACCACAGGCCCACTTGTGCCACCGAATCGATGAGCTGCGCCCCGGCGAGGCGCCGCAGGTGCTGGCGGGCGATGTCCTCGAACACGTGGCTGACGTGAACATCGAAGGCATCGCCCCACAGATCGTCCAGGACCTGAGTTCCCTGCCCGGCCTGGATGGCGCTTCGCCACGGATCCACGAGGGCGAAATAGAAGCGGAGATAGGGGTCGGCGACAACGTACTGGCTGATCCGGGGCCTGGCCTCTGCCCGCTCGATTGGGGGCACTCGGCGCTCGACCAGCTCGAGATCGATAAGACGCTCAAGGTACGGGTTGACCCGGTTGGCGCCGGCAAGACCCGCTCGAGACGCGATCTCACCAGGCGTCGTGGCGCCGTTTGCCATCGCTCGAAGCACGGTCTCGTAGGTGCGCGGCTCGGTGAACTCGGATCGCAGCAGATCCGGTGCCTCACGGTAGAGCCGTCCGTCCGGCGCGTAGGCCACCCGGAGAAGCTCCGCGCGCAGCGAGCGCGCCGGGTCGAACTCCTCGAGGTAGTCGGGGATCCCGCCGGCGACGGCGTAGAGACGGACGCGGTCCTCCACCGGCCAGCGCGGCGCGAACCGGGCCGCGTGGAAGTAGTCGAACGGGTGGAGGTGGATTCGGCGAGTGGGCCGCCCGTACAGCGCTCCATCCGACGAAACGAGCCGGCGCATCATGGATTGCTCCGAGCCGGCGAGAACCAGGACGATGTTTGACTTCGAGCCGCTGCGGTCCCACCAGCGTTGGAGCAGCGAAGGCAGGGCAGGGTTGGCGTCGACGAGGTACGGGAACTCGTCCAGGACGAGTCCGACGCGCCGCCCGGCGGCCGCGGCCGCAACGGCGTCGAGCGCGCCATCCCAATCGACCAGATTGAGCCGAACCGGCCCAGTTTCGCGTGAGCGCATGAGCAGTGGGCCGAGGGCCCGCCCGAGGTCAGCCAGCTGATCCCGTTCGAGCTGCTGGGCGGCGACGAAGTACACGATGGGCTTGCCCGCCGCCCAGCGCGAGAGCAGCTCGCTCTTGCCCACCCGACGCCGCCCGTGGACGACCACGAGCTCGGGCCGGCTGGAGGCCCAGGCATCGGCGAGCGCGGAACGTTCGAGATGGCGGTCAATGAAGCGCATATCGGTAGTGTCTAACCAGACTTAGACTAAGTCAAGTTAGACTATCTTGCTCCATCCTCGGCCAGCTATACTGTCCGAGCTAAGCGGCCAGCGACTTTGTCAGCCTCGGGCCTCGGTGCCGTTCTCCTCAGGACCAGGTTCGGGACG
>JANOIS010000233.1:0-3271 GCA_031407755.1 Chloroflexota bacterium
GCAGGCCTCCTGCCTCGCTGATCTCGTGGTTGTCCATCACGAGCGTCTGGACCTGGTGGCCGTGGCGCTCGAGCAGGGCGGCTTGGGCGTCGACCACAGCGTCCTCGCCACCTGCCTGTTGATACCGGTTGTGGACGAGCAGGATCCGCTCGGGCGACTCGCCGAGGAGATCCTCAGCGGTCATGCGCATCTCGTCTCATTCGACCCGGCCCGTCGTCTCGGCCGTCTCCGGGGCGTGCTCCCATGGGTCCGGCACGCCCTCGCGAACGGCTCGGATCGCGACCAGCCCTACACCCACGATGGTCCAAAACCAGATGCCACCCTGCGGACCCTGGAGGTATGGATCGAATGAGGCATTGACCAAACCCGCTAACCAGAAGACGAGGATCCAGCCGATGATCATCAGCCAGGTGGACCGACCGTCCGCGTTGGCTCTGGCGGCAGCGGAGAGCAGGGCCGCCGCGAACGCCAGCTGGAGCAGGATCCACAGGGCAAGTCCCGGGACACCGCTTCGCGCGAGGATCTCGATGTGGCCGTTGTGGGGCGAGCGCAGGTCCTCAGCTTCTGTCGTGTTGAAACCGTCCGCCTCTCCCAGGGCGATGCCGTAGCCTTTGCCCGTCCAGAAATACGGTCCGTCTATCGTGTACCCCACGATGTAGCTCCACCACTCGAGCCGGAACCCCTTCGTCCCCTGGAGCGAATCATCCGTGGAGACGAACACGCTCGCCACGTTGTCGGCCAACTGCTGGAACGAGAACTCGCGCCGGGACCCGATCTGCACACGCGGGTTTACGATCAGTCCGACGACGATGAGGAGTGCAAGGATGAACGCAACCATGGTCCAGCGCGACGATTGACGCACGAACAACAGGACGAACGCGGCCGTTGACGCCGCCAGCATCCCGCCCCGGTTGACGATCGAGACGACCGCGGCCCCGGCCAGCCACGGCAACCACGGGAGTGGCTCAGCGAGGCGCGGCCTGGGGTCCGCTCTCGCGTACAGCCCGATCAGGATGAATGCCGCGATGCCGGCCAGCTGCACGCCGGCGTCGCCACCCTTGAACGAGAGGAGTGGCACTTCCGTCCCGGGTATGGTTGGTAGCCGCCCCGCCAGGCCGACGGCGGCCAACCCGAAGATCGGTAGGAAGACGAGGAAATAGGGAATTGCACGCCGGTAGAGCCGGACCACTGAAGGGAGGTGTTCCGGGCGCAGGATCGTCGCGACGAGGAGTGCGTAGCCAGCGTATAGCCAGGCGACGGCGTCCCGAAGGGCGTCAACTCCGTAGCGCGGTATGTACGGGATCGTCTGGGCCGCACCCCAGGCCATGAACAACAGGATCAGCACGTGGACCGTGGTCAGTTGCCATCGACGCACGGAATAGAGGAACGCCAGGCCTCCGAGGCCCATGACCGCCTCGCCGACGAACAGTGGCGGCACACCGAGATATGCGAATGCCCGGTTGAAGAAGGCGTAGCCGATGAGGATGCCGGCGACCGCCCGAAGGAAGAGGGTCTGGACGCCCTCGCCGAGCGACAGGATCCACAGCCCGCCCAGAAGCGCGATGATTCCCAGCACCGCTGTGATCGGCGCGATGGCAACAGCACTTCCGACCCCGACCGCGAGGACGATCAGGGCCAGTTTGGCGGCCGCTGGTCGTTCGACCGTGATCACCGGCGCGGCCCCCCGCACCGGTCGGGCCGGCCGGGCTCGGACAACGCCGACATCACGCGCCCGAGGCCGCTGCGTGCCTCCCGGACGCGCTAATGATTGCGCGATGCTGCTCGTACCAGTCGACCGTTGCCCGCAGCCCATCCTCGAATGAGGTCTGCGCGACGAACCCGAAGGCGTCGCGGGCGCGGCTGGCGTCAAGCGCCCGCCGCGGCTGCCCGTCCGGCTTGGTCCTGTCCCAGTGGATCGCGCCCTCGAAGCGGGACACCCGGGCGATGAGCTCGACGAGCTCGCGGATCGTGATCTCACGCCCGACGCCGAGATTGACCGGTTCCTCGCCGTCGTAGCGGTCGGCCGCGAGAACGATGCCATCGGCCGCGTCCTCGACGTAGAGGAACTCCCGCGAGGCCGATCCGGTACCCCAGACCTCGATCGCGGGCTCGTCACCGTCGCGGGCGTCGATGCACTTCTTGATCAGGGCCGGAATCACGTGCGAACTGCTCGGATCAAAGTTGTCTCCGGGGCCGTACAGGTTGACCGGGATGAGATGGATCACGTTCATGCCGTACTGGGCTCGGTACGCCTGGCCCTGGACCAGCAGCATCTTCTTGGCCAGGCCGTACGGCGCGTTCGTCTCCTCCGGATAGCCGTTCCACAGGTCTTCCTCGTGGAAGGGCACGGGCGTGAACTTCGGGTAGGAGCAGACCGTGCCGATCGACACGAACTTCGCGATTCCCGCCTGGCGCGCTGCCTCGATCAGCTCGATGCCCATGACCGCGTTCTCATAGAAGAAGCGCCCGGGATTCTCGCGATTGGCGCCGATCCCGCCGACCACGGCCGCGAGGTGGATGATCACGTCCGGCCGGAGGTCGGCCAGGGCTCGATCGATCTCGGCGCGGCGGCGCAGATCGTACTCTCGGCTGCGCGGAACGGACACATCAGCGGCGCCGGTCGCTCGAACCCGCTCGACCACGGCGCGGCCCAGGAACCCCCCACCGCCGGTGACCATCACCCGCTTGCCGTCAAGCGCCCCCATCAGCTCGCCCTCGAGGCAGGCGGCCCGACCAACAGGGCGCGCGCGTCGAGGCCGCGCTCGAGCAGATCGGCTTCGACCATGGTGCGAACGAGATCGGCGAACGCCGTCGTGGACGACCAACCGAGAATCCTCGAGGCCTTGGAGGCGTCTCCGCATAGCTCGTCGACCTCGGTCGGCCGGAAGTAGCGCGGGTCGATCTCCACGAACTCGTGCCAGTCCATTCCGACCAGCGAGAAGGCCAACTCCACGAATTCGCGGACGGTGTGCATCTCGCCCGTGGCAACGACGAAGTCGTCGGGCTCGTCGTGCTGAAGCATCCGCCACATCGCCTCCACGTACTCGGGCGCATAGCCCCAGTCGCGGCGCGCGTCGAGGTTGCCGAGGTAGAGCCTGGTCTCCGAGCCCGCGATGATCGACGCGATCCCCCTCGTGATCTTGCGGGTGACGAAGGTGGCGCCGCGGCGTGGTGATTCGTGGTTGAACAGGATCCCGTTGCTGGCGAACAGGCCGTATGCCTCGCGGTACTGGATGGTCATCCAGTGGGCGAAGACCTTGGCCACGGCATA
>JANOIS010000239.1:0-13542 GCA_031407755.1 Chloroflexota bacterium
GTCGGCTTGGCCGCAGCGGCCGCCGGCACGAGGGTGGCCATGAGCATGACGACGCTGCTGAGTGCCAGCAGACGCAAACGGGAACGGGAACGATTCACCGGTTCCTCCTCCAGGGCGACGGGGCACGATCGCAAGGTGCGAGGGGCGGCTGATGCCAGGCGCTGGACCGGCACGCTCTGTACCGGACTGCACCAGACGTTCGGCCTCCAACGATAGCGCGGTGTGACCATCGTGTTAATGCCGTATCCCATGAATGCGGACGTATCGGTGCGCGCAGGCACCGGTAGACCGCGGGGTGAGGCTGCATCGGTACCCTCCGTCGATGACCGCGAGCCCATCAGTCCTGGCCCGGCTGGACCGTCTCACGCCTGATCAGCGTGCTGCCGCTACGGCGCCGCCGGGCCCGATCCTGTGCGTGGCCCCGGCGGGTAGCGGCAAGACCACGACGCTGGTCGCACGCATGGCGTGGCTGGTGGATGGTGGCGTGGCCCCGACGGCCCTCGCCGCGATCACCTTCAACAAGCGTGCCGCCGAGGAACTCGCCGCGCGACTGGACGACGCCGTGGCGCCATTGGGCGTCGCCCCGGGCACGATCCGGGTCCGCACGTTCCACGCCCTGGGTCGCGAGATCCTGCGCGCTGCCGGCGTCGACGTGTCGGGGCTGATGGACCGGGCGGATCTCCTGAATGACCTGTGGCCGGACGCGCTCCCCGCCGAACACGCCCGACTCGACACGGCCTTCTCCCGGCTCAAACTCGATCTCGCCGTGTCGGCCGCGGAGATCACGCTGGATCCCGAGGCCGGGCCGACGGCTCGCGCGTTCGTGACCTATGAGCGCGCCCTTCGAGAACGCGGCGCGCTCGACTTCGACGACCTCGTGAGCCGCTCGCTGGACCTCCTCCAGCACGATCCGGCCATCCTCGCGTCGTGGCGCGAATGCTGCGCGCATCTGCTCGTGGATGAGGTCCAGGACGTGGATCGATCTCAGCTCCGCCTGGCACTTCTCCTGGCGGCACCCGCCAACCGGATCTTCCTGGTCGGCGATGACGACCAGTCGATCTACGGGTGGCGGCTGGCCGATGTCCGGCGGATCCTGTCGCTCGATGCCGATCTGCCCGGACTCCGTCGGGTCGACCTGGAGGTCAACCACCGCTGTCCGATGCCGGTCGTCGAGCGAGCCGTCCGCCTGATCGAGCACAACCGCGAGCGGTTCGCGAAGGTCATCCGTGCCCGACCCGATGCCGCCGGTCGGCTCATCCTGGCCCCGGACGATGTCGACGAGCCGGCGCGCACGGAACGGCTGCTCCGATCATGGCCGGACGACGACGGGACCCAGGCGATCCTCGCTCGGACCAACCGTGAACTGCGGCCGGCGGTCATCGCCGCATTGACGCTCGGTATCCCGTTCCGGGCACCGTCGGTGGTGCTGCTGGTGGATGATCCGACCCTGGATGCCGCGCTGGACAGGATCGAGGTCGAGACGGAGGCGGCCCTGCCGCTTCTGGTCCGGATCGGTGCACTACGGAGCGCCGAAGCGATGGACGGGGAGCTGGTCGCCGCCCTGCTCGCATGGGCCCCGCCCTATCGAGATCTGTCCACCTTGCGGGCCGCGATCGACTCCACCCGCGCGCGTCTGGCCGACCTTCGTCGCGACGACGCTCGGCTGTCGCTGGCGACCGCGCACTCGACCAAGGGTGCCGAGTTCGATCATGTTGCGGTGGTGGGCATGGAGGAAGGACGGTTCCCGAGCGGCAGGGCCATCCATGAAGCCGACGACCCGATCCGGGCCATGGAAGAGGAGCGTCGCCTGGGGTACGTGGCGTGGACCCGGGCACGCCGGACCCTGACCTTGAGTTACGACCCGGGGTCTCCGTCCCCGTTTCTGCTGGAGGCGTTCTCCCGCGCTGAGCTCGGCCTCGGCGATACCATGCCCAGATGACGCGACTACCCGCCCTCGGTACTCACGGCGAGGGCTGGGTCGCTATCCAGGTCATCCTCCTGGCGACAGTCGTCGCCGTCGGTCTGTGGTTCGGGCCGGATTGGGTCGGGGCGCTCCGGTTCATCGGGATCTTCGGCGGGATCATGACGCTCGCTGGTGGGATCATCCTCGCCGTCCGCGGGCTGGTCGACCTGCGCCAGGCGTTGACCCCGCTACCTCGGCCACGCGACGACGCCGAGTTGGTGGACACCGGCGTCTACCGCCTCGCCCGCCATCCGATCTACGGCGGCCTGATCCTGAGTTCCGTCGGCTGGTCCATCATCCAGGCATCGCTTGCGGCGCTCATCGCATCGGCAGCCCTGGCTGGCTTCCTCACCCTCAAATCGGCTCGCGAAGAAGCGTGGCTGGTGGAACGCTTTGCGGACTACGCGGCATACCGGGTCAGGACCCGCCGGTTCATCCCCTGGATCGGTTGATCGCTCGCTGCAGGCGGTCGATCGACTCGAGGAACGGTTCGGTCAGGTCGCTCGGCAGCGTGTCGCGGATGGAGTCCTTGACGCCGTAGGCTGCCCGGGCCCGCACGGCCGCCGCCCGCAGCCCCGGCAGTTCATCGTCGCGCAGCCGATCCGGGAGCGGCGACAAGAAGGCGATCCAGCGGTCCTGACCCTGATCCTGGGCCGCACTGAGCAGGCGATCCGCATGACGGGCAGCCGCCAGACCGAGATCATCGATGACCGGCAGCTCGTGGCGCGCCGGTCCCGTGGTTCGAGGGCGCTCAGCCATCCAGCGGCGGTTCAGTCGGGGCGTCGTCGTCTCCGCCGTCGTTGGGGCCGCCACGCTCCGGCGCAACGAGCAGCAGCGGCAGTCGCTTGCGCTCCGAGCCGTTGACGAGGATCCGAAACGAGTAGTCGCCGGGTGCCGGGAAGGTCAGGTTCCAGAGGTCGATGGAGAAGGTGAGCACGGCATCGCGACCGTCGCGCTGACTGCGGGCCACGAGGCTGCCCGTCGCGCCGGCCACCTCCCCGCCATCGGGATCCAGGAGGACGAAACGGATGTCATGCTCACGCTCCGTCTCTGGCGCGGTGACCTGCAGACCGATGACGAGGGCGAGGTGCGGGTGGCGCAACGGGAAGCGGCGGCCCCCGATCCGCGCGATCCCGCCGCCCAGGACGTGGAACTTCTGGCCGGGTACGGTCTCGGCGGCGTCGGCAAGGAAGGCGAAGTCGATGTCCGGCATGGATGGGATGGTACGCCGACGCGGCCGGTCAGCGAGCCTTCGACGCCGCAGTCGCGCGCTTGCGTGCCGGTGTCTGGGCCACCATCCCAATTACCTGCTCATGCCCGTTGGTGCCGTTCTTGCCGGCGCGACCGGCCTCCTCCGCAAACGTGATGTCCGACAGCGGTACGAGCGGCTCGCCGCGCAGGACGCGGGCCAGGTATTCCCCCGTTGCCGATGTCGGTGTGGCCGCCACCTCCTCAGGAGTGCCCTCGGCGATGATCAGTCCCCCGCGATCGCCGCCCTCCGGCCCGAGGTCCACGATCCAGTCCGCCGTCTTGATGACGTCCAGGTTGTGCTCGATGACGAGGACCGTGTTGCCGCCGTCGACCAGCCGGTGGAGAACCTCCAGGAGTTTCTCGACATCGGCGAAGTGGAGCCCGGTCGTCGGCTCGTCGAGGACGTACAGGGTGCGGCCGGTGGCCCGCCGCGACAGTTCCGTCGAGAGTTTCACCCGTTGGGCCTCGCCGCCGGACAGGGTCGTGGCCGGCTGGCCCAGGTGAACGTAGCCGAGCCCCACGTCGAAGAGGGTCTGCAGCTTTGCCCGAACCTTGGGCACGGGTCCGAAGAAGTCGAGCGCCTCGGCGATGGTCATCTCGAGGACGTCCGAGATGGACTTGCCCTTGTAATGGATCTCCAGCGCCTCGCGGTTATAGCGCTTGCCCTTGCAGACCTCGCACGGCACGTACACATCAGGCAGGAATTGCATCTCGATCTTGAGGATGCCGTCGCCCTTGCAATGCTCGCAGCGGCCGCCCTTGACGTTGAATGAGAACCGCCCCGGGAGGTAGCCCCGGACGCGCGACTCCGGGACCCCGGCGAACAACTCACGAATCGGCGTAAACAGCCCGACATAGGTCGCGGGGTTGGAGCGCGGGGTGCGTCCGATGGGGCTCTGGTCGATCTCGATGATCTTGTCCACGTGCTCGGCGCCGGTCAGCCGGTCGTGGGCGCCAACCGGCTCGCGCGATCCATTCAACTCGCGGGCCAGGGCGCGATACAGGACCTCCGTCACGAGCGTGCTCTTGCCGCTGCCGGACACGCCGGTGATGGCCATGAATGTGCCGAGCGGCACCGTCAGATCCACGCTGCGCAGGTTGTGCTCGCGGGCCCCTCTGACGACGAGTGTCCGGCCGTTGCCCCGGCGGCGCACCGCCGGGATCGGCACCGAGCGCTCGCCACGCAGGAACGCACCGGTGATGGAGCGTGGCTCGGCCAGCAGGTCCTCGAGCGTGCCGTTCGAGATGATCTCGCCGCCGTGTTCGCCGGCCCCGGGGCCGATGTCCACCACCCAGTCCGCAGTCCGGATGGTCTCCTCGTCATGCTCCACGACGAGGACCGTGTTGCCGAGGTCGCGCAGCCGGGTCAGGGTCGCGATGAGCTTGGCGTTATCGCGCTGGTGCAGCCCGATCGACGGCTCGTCCAGGATGTACAGGACGCCCATCAGGGTCGTCCCGATCTGTGTCGCCAGCCGGATCCGCTGCGCCTCCCCACCGGACAGGGTCACGCTGGTCCGGTCCATCGTCAGGTAGTCCAGGCCGACGTCGACCAAGAAGCCGAGGCGGGCCACGATCTCCTTGAGCAGCTGCTGGGCGATCGTGCGCTCGCGCTCCGTGAGGGTGCCGCCGAGACCCGTCGCCCAGCGCAGCGCCGCCTTGATCGACAACGTGGAGATGTCCCACACATTGTGGTCGCCGATGGTCACCGCGAGGATCTCCGGCCGGAGGCGCTTGCCGGCGCATGTCGGGCACGGCTTGGTGACCATGAACTTCTCGATCTCGGCCTTGATGTAGTCCGACTCGGACTCGCGGTAGCGGCGCTCAAGATTGGTGACGATCCCCTCGAAGTTGGCCTTGTACGTGCTCTCGCCGCGTTCGTGCCGGTAGCGGACGAGGACCTTTTCCTGGTCCTTCTTCGCATACAGCAGGTAGTCGAGGGCTTCCTGCGGCAGCTTCTTGACCGGAGCCTTGAAGTCCCATCCGTGGGACTTGCAGATCGCCTCGATGATCTTCATCCGCCATGACGCATCGGTGGACAGCAGGCCACCGATCCCGAGCGCTCCGTTGCCGAGGCTCCTGGCGGGGTTCGGGATCAACAGCGCCGGATCGATCTCCAGCTTGGTGCCGAGGCCGGCACAGGTCGGGCACGCGCCGTGTGGCGAGTTGAACGAGAAACTGCGCGGCTCCAGGTCATCGATGGTGAAGCCGTCATACGGACAGCTGTACTTCTCGCTGTAGCGCCGCTCCTCGAAGTCCGGCGGGTCGCCCTCGCGCGGCGCCGGGGCGATCAGCACCGCCCCCTCCCCCATCCGCAATGCCGTCTCGATGGAATCGGCCAGACGCGACGCGTCCGGATCCGGGATCACCTGGCCCGACTCGCGATCGATCGGTCGACCATCGGCGGCCCGGCCCGCTCCATCCGGCGCCTCGGCATGACGGACGACATATCGATCGACCACGACCTCGATCGAATGCCGCTTGTACTTGTCCAGCTTGGGCGGGGCCTCGGCGATGTCGTACTGCTCGCCATCGACCCGGACACGGACGAACCCCTGGCGCCGGGCCGCATCGATGATCCGGTCGCCCTCTGTCTTGCGGTCCTTGATCAGCGGCGCCAACACCAGGAGTCGCGTGCCTTCCGGCATGGCCAGGACCTGGTCCACGATCTGCTGGACGCTCTGGCGTTCGATCGCGTGCCCGGCCGGGCAATGCGGCCGGCCGATCCGGGCAAACAGCAGCCGAAGGTGGTCATAGATCTCGGTGACCGTGCCCACGGTGGACCGCGGGTTGCGCGACGCGCCCTTCTGGTCGATGGAGATGGCCGGGCTGAGGCCGTCGATCTGGTCGACGTCCGGCTTCTCCATCTGCCCCAGGAACTGGCGGGCGTAGGCGGACAGACTCTCGACGTAGCGGCGCTGACCCTCGGCGTAGATCGTGTCAAAGGCGAGACTGGACTTGCCGGAGCCGCTGAGACCGGTGATGACGACCAGCCTGTCACGCGGGAAGGCGACCGTGACGTTCTTGAGGTTGTGTTCGCGCGCACCGCGCACGACGAGTTGATCCTGGGGCACCTTCGCATTCTACCGGAACAGGGCTATTTCGAACAGGCGTTCGTTCGAGGCCGAACGGCCGGCGGCCCGGCGGGGCGGGGCGCGACGCCCGGAGCGGTCGCGGCGGGGCATGGACGAGCGCGGCGGGGCACGGACGAGCGCGGCGGGGTGGGCTCCACCAGGGGAAGGTGATGCAGGGGTCAGCGTTCCAGCCAGGCTGGCACAAGCGACGTCCGGTGGCTCGCGGACGCCCGTCCGGGGCCATGCGCACGTCGCTGAAACCAGTCAGTCGGGAATCTTGGGTCTGCGACCGGACTCTGAAGGTCCGGCGGACCCGATTCCGGGATATCGATGGTGTGCCACGTCGTTTAGACCAGCTCAGCTGGAATGGGACCCTTGAGCCGCGGGGAGCCCACGCCCGGCCCGAGGCCCGCGCCGTCGCCCGCGGTCGCGCTTCACTGGTGAACCTCAGCGGCGGCGGGTCGGTCGCTGACCGGTGCGTTTGCGGACGTTGGGCGTGACCGTCCGATCCCAGGTGGGTCGATCTCGCCACGCGGCGGTCCGCCCGGTGTCCTCGTGTTCATCGCGGATCCCCGGCAGCCAGTCCGCGGCGGTGCCCTCGTCACCAACCCCGTCGTCCGCGGCGGGCATGCCGTCCAGCGTCCCTGCGACGTCGTCCTCCGCCGGCAGGACCGTCACACTGGTCACCTCCATGACCGAGCCGGCGCCGGCGACCGCCTCGGCCGCTCGCCGCCCACGCGCCCGATCCGCAGCACCCGCCAGGCCGCCTCGCCCGGCACCCCCGGCCGCTGCGGCGGCCCGTTCCGCGGCCCGCGCAACCGTGACCGAGACGTCCTCTTCGAGCACCCGCAAGCGGACGTTCTGGATCTCGTCGCGCAGGGCAGCCGCCCGCTCGAATTCGAGTTCCCGTGCCGCGGCCCGCATCTCCGTTTCCATCCGCGCCACGAGCGCCTCGACCTTCTTGCGGTCGGCCTCGTCGAAGGCCCGGCCGGAGGCACCCCGCTCCGAGGTATAGACGATGGTCGACTCGGCGACGGCTCGAAGCCGCTGGTTGAGGTCATGGATGCCCTTGACGATGGTCGTCGGCTCGATGCCGTGCTCCGTGTTGTAGGCAACCTGGATCACCCGCCGCCGGTCCGTCTCGTCGATCGCGACCTGCATCGATTCGGTCACCCGGTCGGCGTACATCACGACCTCGCCGCCGATGTTGCGAGCCGCCCGCCCGATCATCTGGATGAGCGACCAGGCCGAGCGCAGGAAGCCCTCCTTGTCCGCGTCGAGGATCGCGACCAGGGTCACCTCCGGCAGATCGATGCCCTCGCGCAGCAGGTTGATGCCGACGAGCACGTCGAACACACCAAGGCGGAGATCGCGCAGGATGGCGACCCGTTCCAGGGTGTCGACCTCGCTGTGGAGGTACTGGACCTTGACCCCGAGTTCCTTGAGGTAATCGGTCAGGTCCTCCGACATCTTCTTGGTCAGCGTCGTCACCAGCACGCGCTCGCCGCGCTCGACACGGGTCCGGATCTGCTCAAGCAGATCGTCGATCTGGCCCTCGGTGGGACGGACCGTGATCCGCGGGTCCACCACGCCCGTCGGCCGGATGAGCTGTTGGGCGATATGGCCCTTGCTCCGCTCCAGCTCGTACGGCCCGGGCGTGGCGCTCATGTAGATCGCCTGGTTGACAGTCGCCTCGAACTCCTCGAACGTCAGCGGCCGGTTGTCGAGCGCCGACGGAAGCCGAAACCCGAAATCGACCAGGATCTCCTTGCGCGTCCGGTCGTTCTTGTACATCCCGACCGTCTGCGGGATCGTCATGTGCGATTCGTCCACCACCAGCAGCCAGTCCGGCGGGAAGTAGTCGAGCAGGGTCCACGGCCGCGAACCGGCCTCACGTCGGGCCAGGTGGCGAGAGTAGTTCTCGACGCCGGTGCAGTAGCCAAGCTCGCGCAGCATCTCGAGGTCGAACGTCGTTCGTTGGCGGAGACGGGCCGCCTCGAGCACTCGACCTTCGGCCTCCAGTCCGCCGACACGCACCTCCATCTCGGCCTCGATATCGACGACGGCCTCGTTGAGCTTGTCGGCCGGCGTCACGAAGTGGGTCGCCGGATAGATGTTGGTCTCGCGTCGCTCCGCGAGGAGTTCACCAGTGAGTGGGTCCAGCTCGGTGATGCGTTCCACCTCGTCGCCGAAGAACTCGACCCGGACCAGCGTCTCCTCCGACGCCGGTTGGAGCTCCAGCGTGTCGCCGCGAACCCGGAAGCGGGCGCGGGCGAGGGCCTGATCGTTGCGCTGATACTGCAGGTCGACCAGGTGGCGCAGCACGGCATCGCGCCGGTACTTGCCTCCGACCCGCAGCTTGAGCACCGTCGCGCCGTAGTCCACCGGCGCACCGAGGCCGTAGATGCACGACACGCTGGCGACGATGATCACGTCCCGCCGCTCGAACAGGGCGTGGGTCGCGGCATGCCGCAGCCGGTCGATCTCGTCGTTGCGCGACGAGTCCTTCTCGATATAGGTGTCGCTTCGGGGCAGGTACGCCTCGGGCTGGTAGTAGTCGAAGTAGCTCACGAAGTACTCGACCGCGTTGTTCGGAAAGAACTCGCGGAACTCGGCGTACAGCTGGGCGGCCAGGGTCTTGTTGTGGGCCAGCACGAGGGTCGGCTTGTTGTGCGCCGCGATCGTCCAGGCCAGCGTCGCGGTCTTGCCGGTGCCCGTGGCCCCGAGCAGGGTCTGGTGGCGCAGGCCGGCGGCCAAGCCCGCCGTCAGGTGCTCGATGGCACCGGGCTGGTCGCCAGTCGGCTGGAACGGAGCAACGAACTCGAAATCGGGCATCGTGCGCGAATCCTACCTCGCGTGCGCAGGTTGGATCGTCCGTGCGAATCGGACTGATGCGCAGGGTCGCGCTGCCGTGCGTACTCCCGGCGGTCGTTGCCATGGGACGAAGGAGTCATACCGCTCAACCCCTGTGACGTCGGACACTCGGGACCTCACCACGCCAGAGGATCCCCGACAGCCCATGCGCCGCGTTCGGTGTCACCGCCCGCCTCCATCGTCCCTGCCCGTCCGTGGTCAGAGCCTGGTCGAATTCGCCCTGGTCCTGACGCCCCTGTTCGTCATCCTGCTCGGGATCATCCAGTTCGGGTTCATCTTCAACTCGTACGTGACGATCACCAACGCGACTCGTGAAGGCGCCCGGACCGGGACGGTCTTCATCATCGAATCGACCGCCTCGAAGGACCAGAACGATCTCAGCCGAAATGAGGCGATCCGGACGTCCTTGCTGGCCTCGATGAACCTCCTGGGCAAGACTGCGCCCAACTTCGCGACGTCCGGCAGCTGGACCCAGAGCGGCCTGACGTACACCAACGGCGACCTCGTCGTCACGTATGTCGTCCCGGTTGGCGTGACCGATACGGACAGTCGCGTCGGTCAGCAGGTCACCATCCGGGCGACCTACCACCAGGACCTCATCATCCCGTTGATCGCTCAGCTGCTGCCACGCGATACGAATGGTCGCCTGGGACTGACCGGGGAAGTCACGATGGTCGTGAATTGAGGTCGGTCGCGCCCGCGGGGCTCCGGCGCAGCGACGGCGAACACGGCCAGGTCGTTGTGATCGTGGTCCTGATGATGGTGGCCCTGATGGCCGCCGCCGGTCTGGCCTTCGATGTCGGGCGCTTCTACAGTCAGCGACGCTTCCTACAGAACGCGGCCGACGCCGGTGCGCTGGCGGTCGCCAATGCCCTCATCCGCGGCGAAACGAACGCCGACGCCGAATCGGAGGGCCGCGATATCCTGGCTCGCAACCTGCTCGGTGGACCCACCGGGACGCTCGCCGTCGTGGCCGTCACGCCGGAGTACGAGACCGGCTTTCCTGGCGATCCCGAACACCTCGCCAGCGGCATCCTGATCACCGCCGGCGAGGTCCGAGTGGCCGTCCGGAGCGATGTCCCTTACACCTTCGGACGCGCGGTCGGCCTGGGTGATGTCCGGATCGGCGCCCAGGCCCGGGTCGCCACGATGGCCGACCTGTTGCCCATCGCCATTCGCCACTACATCAACGCGCCCGGCCCGACAGTAGGTGCGGCCACCCCTTGTGATGGCGACCCGAATGCCTTCCAGGATCTGATTTCGACCGCCAATACTTCCTGCCTGGGAACAGAAACGAACGCGTCGTCGCGCACGATGCCCAACACCGGGGCGGCGTTCAACCTCGGCAATCCGGGCGACGACCCGGCGAACCACGGCCCGCTCATCGCCCTCGTGGGCCTGGGCGCTTCGCCATCCAACAATGCAAGTTTTCGTGGGTTCGTGACCCTCGACATCCGAAACTTCGGATCAGCCACGTCCAACGTCTTCTACAACGGCGTTACCGCGGGGACCACCGCCAACACCCTCAAGGCCATGGAGGCTGGCTGGGTCGCCAGGGGCTATCCGGGTCCGGCCTTCCCGCCGGTCACAAGCCCTCCGGATCCCAATGACCAGGTCGGCATCATCGACGGCAACTCCTCCGGGATCATCGTCGACGAGATCAACCTCCGATACGACCCGGGTAACGAGATCCTGGCGGCCGTCTATTCGGGGACGGTCATGACCATCCCGGATTTCACGATCACGGTCCCGTCCACGGTCACCATCAATCAGAATCAGAACCGCAATGGTGCCGTGACCATGTCGATCTCCAAGAATGCAGCCTTCGCCGGCGTGGTGACGTCAAGCGCGTTCACGGATTGGGGCGACCCGACCAACCCGTACGGCACGACCCTGCTCCCGCTGACCTTCAGCCCGAGTCCCGCGACACCCAACACGATCGTCACCTGGACGACGTTTGCGACGACCGGAGCACCGGTGGGCGTCTACACCATCTGGGTCCAGGGCCACTCCTCCAGCCCGTACCTGACCGACCACTACTATCCGGTCGCGGTCACGGTCGGCAGCGTCAATCGCGACTTCTCCAGCTCCGGCGCCGGCCTCGTGGTCTCCACGGCTTCCACGGGCGGGACCGGGACCGGGACGATGACCTTTTCCACCACCAATTCGAACGCCACCTTTTTCGGGGGCACGGTCAACCTGACCGTGGAGGGCGGTCCGCAGGCCAATGGTGTCCTGCCCGCCGGCATCGGGGCGGTCAGTGTGAGCCCGAGCAGTTTCGTCCTCAACAAGAACGGCAGCCAGGTCGCGACCCTGTCCATCAACGGTGGGACCCTCGGCCCCGGCGAGTACCCGCTGACGATCCGGGCCACGGGCATGAACTCGAACGGCCAGACCGTCACGCGGCTCATCCCCTTCACCTTCGATGTCGCGACGGCCGCGACAAGCTCCGAATACGTCGACATCCAGGGCTTTGCCGTCTTTCGCATCAGCTCGGTCGCTGCCAACGTCATTAACGGCTATGCCATCAGTGGCGTCTACGCCGACCCGAACGATCCCGCATTACGCCGCGGTCAGGTGGCGCGACTCGTGCCCTGGAATTAGCTTGGCGGCCCCGGCACATCCTCGATCTCCGGGACGGCGGCGGCGCCCATGAACCGGTACCCCTGGGAGGCACATCTTCGTGGAAATGGAATACCAAGACCCGAGTCGCAAAGGCAGATGGATCGTCGTCGTCGGCGTCCTGCTGGCATTGGTCGCCGGCGGCGCCGCATTCTTTCTCATCAACCAGGCTCAGCAGCAGGCCGGCCAGGCCGGACTACAGAAGGTCGCTGTCGTCGTTGCGGTCCAGACCATCCCAGCCCGCAAACAGATCGAGGCGGCCGACGTGGTCGTCCGGGAGGTGCCCATCGACGAGACCAACGCCCAGGGCATCGTGTCCACCCCGGACAAGGTCATCGGGCGGGTGCCTTCGGTCACGATCCTGCAGGGCCAGCTGGTGACGACCAACCTCCTTGCGTCGAGCGCGGAGGGCGGCCAGTTCTCCGTCCTTGGGCCGGACGAGACCGTGGCGCCCGACAGCCCAGCGTGGCGGGCCATCTCCATGACGGTGCCGGATGACCGAGCCGTCGGTGGTCTGCTGCAAACCAACCAGACGGTGGATGTGTTCCTGACCCTGAGCGTGAACGTCCTGACCAACTCCGATGCGGAACTCGGCGAGGAGGGCTACTACTCGGACAAGGCGACCAAGATCTCCTATCAGAACATGCTCATCCTGGCCAAGGCCGGAACGTTCTACGTGCTGCGTGTCCCCATCGATATCGCGGAGGAGATCTCGCACCTCCAGGCGAGCGGCAACGCGTCCTTCAGCTTGGCACTACGTCCGGACATTGACACTCGCTCGGTCGATGCGGCGTCGCTTGGGACCACCACCAACCAGATGCTCATCCGCTACGGGCTTCCGATCCCGGTGGTCTTTCCGCCGGTCGTTGGCCCGATCCCGACCCCGGCGCCCACCCCATCGCCCTCGCCGACGCCGGACCCGACCGCTTCGTCAAGCCCGGCCCCATAGGCCGAGCGCAGGTTGGGCCGGCCGGGCCGCTAGCGCGGAGCAAGAACGGTGTCGAGCGCCTCCATGACCACGGCTCGGGTCATGTCAGGGGATGCACTCGAGTCGATGATCCGGGTGGCGGTGCTACGGAGACGGGTCGCAACGTCGCCCTGGGCGGCCACCCGGGCGGCCGCGTCGGCGGCGTCCGTGCCGCGGCCGATGAGCCGTTCCAGCTGGGTGGCCGGGTCGCAGGTGACCAGCCAGACCTCGTCGCATAGCTCGGCGAGACCGCCCTCGACGAGCTTGATCGCCTCGATGACCACGGCCCGGGCATCATCGCGGTCGGCGGCGTCGATGGCGGCGAGGATCCGCAGCCGGACGGCCGGGTGGACGATCGATTCGAGGTCGCCCAGCGCGTCCGCATCGGCGAACACGATCCGCCCGAGCGCCGCGCGATCGAGTTCGCCATTGGCGCGACGCAGTTCGGCACCGAACCGAGCATAGACGGCCTCGACCTCCGGCGTCCCGGGCGCCAGCACGAGCCGCGCTTCGTGATCGGCATCGACCACGACGACCCCGGGCCGCTCCCCGAGCCATCGCGCCACGGTCGATTTGCCACACCCGATCGCGCCCGTGATGCCGATCCGAACGGCCGGGTTCACGGCGCCCGTTCCTCGATGTCCAGCCAGGCATCCTCAGCCGCGGCGAGCGCCTTGTCGACATCCGCCAGTTCGCTCGTGACCCGCCGCATCTCGACGAAGTTCGCCCCGGTCGCCGGGTCCCCCATTGCGAGTTCGAGGTGATTCTTGCGCAGTCCCAACCGCGTCAGCTCG
>JANOIS010000214.1:0-6621 GCA_031407755.1 Chloroflexota bacterium
AAGCGCGCCAGCGGCAAGAGCTGGCCCGAGGCGCTGCGCTGCCTCAAGCATCGGGTATCTCGACCGGTCTTCCGACTGCTCCAGGCGGGCCAGATGGAGTGGGCCCTCGCCGCTTGACAACCATAGGAGCTTGTCAGACGATCCGAATCGCGCTCGCGGGCCAATCTCTGTGCTCAGATCGACGTCCCGCGCCGTCTGTTTTGGGGAGTGTCAGGCGAACACTCCTGAGAGAGTCTTGCGCACTACCAAGATCGCAAAAGAATCAGGCGAACTCATGGTGCTGGACCGATTCTACTCCCGAACCTCGTGTCAATGCGACGTACAAGTCCCCGCCGGTGGCCACTAGTAGTCCCACCCGGCAGAGAGGGCTGTGCGCCGAGTCGAGAACCGCACGAAACTCCGTCCCGGGCCGGCGGCCTGGAGCCGCCGTGTTGGCGGAGACTCGTCGGCGAGCGCCGAGCCGTACGCGCGCGGGGGATCGGTTTCCATCGGACCATCACGCCACCGACGATGCGGTCGTGCGCGGCGGCCGTTCTGTCCGTTCCCATGCCAGATATCCGTCGAGCGCGTTCAGAGCATCGATCTCGATTGGGCCGAGGACCGAAGCCCAGTCGGCTGGCATCAGGTCGACAAGCCTCGAATCGGTGGCGCCATCGGCAGCGGTCACGGCGTCGTCCTTCTACGAAGAGTCCTCATGCGGCTCTACTCGCGTCATCGCGGAGGTGCTGGCCGTCAAGGAAGAAGAGGGAGGCGTGGTTGCGACGCCCACGCCGGGTGGTGTCGCATCCGGCCGCCGCAGGCCCGAGCGCCTTGTCGGGCACGAGCCACTGCTGGGTCTGATCGATGAAGGACTCCCCACACACCCACGAGCTCTCGCCACCCTTCCACCTGAGCTGGATGCGACCAGGCACCCACCTCGAGAAGGCCGGGACCCAGACCGACACCCCGGGAACACGGGTCAGGCATAGAAAGTAGTGGACGCCCTGCACGCTCATGGGCGGCTGCTGTTCGGAACGGGCACCCTCCTGGTACAGCACGACCGGGTCGAAGCGGATCACGAGAGTCCGTGCGACCTCATCGGGCGTCATCATCGGACGGCTCCTCTCCCGCGCTATCGGGGCCTTGGCCCTCAACGGAAGGCACATCGGGGTCAGTCTCGGCGGACACCCCCACGCCCCCAGCGATCCTGCCCTCCCAAAGGTCCCGGATCGCGTCGACGAAGCCCTCCCCGAGCACCCCACTCAGAAGGCGATCCTCGGGGACATATGACGAGGCGTTCTGATCCTGGATGATGGACATCACGTCGTCGAAGCTCAGGTAGTCCGCGTCCTCCGCCCAATCGGGCGAGCGGTTGACGATCTCGTACTCCTCATCGTCGAAGGATGCCCGCCATGCGGCAGTGTTCCAGCCGGTCGCAGCCAGGTCGAGGAACGCTCGCCACGGCAGTTGCTGTGCAAACCCGAGACCGACGTCGTAGCCGTTGCGATAGGCGACCGTCAGCTGCTCGACCACGCGCTCCCGGGCGGCGCCGGCCGCTCGCTGCTGCTCGTCGCCGAGGGTTGCGTACGGACGCCCATCACGATCTGGGAATCGCTCGCGGAGCGCCTGCTGAACGAACGGTGAGATCCGGAAGTCCTTGTCCTGTTCCGTCTGCGCCCAAAGGTCATCTGGGATGTACACGCTCATCTTCACCGAGGTCTCCTATACGGGTATGACTCACGCATCCTACCTCACAGTAGTACCACACTGTCAATACCCAATGTGGGACCCGGCGAATTTGGTGCCAGCCTGGCGGTTCGGCGACCGACCAACCCGCTGCCCCTCTCGGCCACCGGCTCTACGAGAGCTCCTCTGGCGCGATAGGCGCTTGCCGAAGGGCGGAGATGTCGTTTACGCCCCAGCGACCTATACGGTGTCCATGGACGACCGGTCTGCCGTTCTCATCCTCGAAGATCAGATTCGCGGTCATCCGAGCCGAGCCGTCTTCCGCGACCGCAGTGATCTGGGTCTTGGACGGCGCCTGCTCCACCACGGTTTCGATGACGAACGACGTCAGATCGCGAAACCCGAAGTCCGCGTCGAGGGACTGGGCTATGCCCTTGGAGCGAAGTCGGCGCGAGACCTGTGTCCAAGTCGCCATACCGTCGTAGTCCTTGTCCCGCCACGCGTCGAGCCATCGAAGGGCGGCCTCCTCAGCGCTGCCGGGCGTCACCTCGTCTCTGCTCCGAAACGGACCTCGGGGCGGTCGCGCCCGCCATGCCTTGATCGCTGCCCGTTCTCGCTCGACGGACATGATCTTGGTGAGCGTGTCGCGAAGAGTCGGCTCTGGCTCGATCGGCGGCGGGCCGATTTCCCCCCTCGCGTAGCGGAGCGCCCACTCGCGAAGGGCGAAGAGGGCCGCCCAGGTCTTGGCGGCAGCAAGCTGATTCGCGTAGCCGAGGTCTCGTCCATGCAGGATCCCGTGCCGAAAGGGCGTGCCGATTTCGGTCGCGGAAGTTGTCCATCGTCCTTCTGACAGGATTCGCACCAAGTGAGGCAGGCCGCCTACACGGCCGGCGACCGAGTCCCACAACACGAGCTTCGCGGCCATATCCGCGGTCTTCATGAAGAGCGATTGACCCGCGACGTCGCGGACAAGGCCGTCAATCTGCGCCAGCACGATCGGCGCCACGGCGTGATAGCGGCCCTCGTTGTGGTCGGTTGCGGCAAGTCTTAGCAACTCCATCCGGGGACGGCAGGCGGGGATCGCGAGCATCGCGTGGAGGTGACGACTGAGCGTGTCAGCGTCGTAATACGCTGCCAACGCGGCCTCAGCGTCTTCGACTCGGCCCCTTTCGGTGAGCTCTATGGCGCGCCGCATGACGTTGACGTCCAATCTGTCGTAGGCGATCCACCCTCGGTCGCCGAGAGCGGCGTTGAATCGATCCGGCAGCGAGGCGAGCTCGCGAATCTCGGGGACGATGTCGACGGCACCCGTGAGTGCGTCCGCGATCTTCCGGCCTCGGGGACCCATGAGCCGTACGAATGGTGCGAGCTTCGCAAGGGCCGCAACCGCTTCGGCCTGCTCGATGGTCTTCTCGACTGATGTCTTCGGTGCCTTCGGCTCGTCGGTCATTCGGTTCGGCTCTCAGAGGACGCCAAGGGGACGCGGCGCTCCGTACCAAATCCTGCCCGCGTTCTCGAAGGTCCCGGCGATAGTCGGGCTGCGCGCACGTGGAAGCTGAGTGTGCGCTTCGCATCACGTCGAAACGCGCGACAGGCTTTGTTCACGGATCGAACCATTGGCGGCAGCTCGAGCCGGGCGCCATCAGTCCACATCGATGCCCGCCTCGTCCAGCAGCTCGCGCAGGACACGTCGGTCAGCCCGATGATCGTGGGTGAGATAGCGACCGCGATAGGAGACGCCCGAGGTCGGGATGCGAAGCACCTTGTAGCCCTGCTCGCGAGCGCAGCGCACCTTCCGCTCGTCGTACCGGCGCCGTTGCTCGCCGCGATGAACCCCGGAGACCGTCATGCGATTCGGCTTGTCGAAGAATGCAACTGACTCGGCGTGTTGGCGCTCGTCGATCTCTACGATCAGTCGTACCGCTGATCTTCGCGGGGCATCCGTGGCGGTTCCTCACCGCCGCCATGATCCGTCTGCCGAACGCTCGGGCAGCGACGATGGATGATGCAGCTTCCGGTCGGCGGCCAAGCCGAACCAAGTGATCCATCGCTCGACGAACTCCGCATCGTCGCCTTGATCGATCGGCGTGAACGGCCAAGCAACCTGCCATTCCGCCATGCCCCTCCAAAGGGCTTTGCCCGCGTTCTCCGATGGCTCGAACCGGAACGGCTCCTGGGCGAATCGCTTGTTGACGAGCGGCATGACCATGAATGCGGTCTCGAACCAGCGGAAGACGCCCTCCTGCTGCGCGTCGCAGTACCACAAGGCATGCGTGCGTCCGCGGTATCCGTGCTGATCGGCCTCGAACGACACGCCGATGGCCGCATGGGCGATCACGGTGAAGGCAGGCGCCCATGCCGCGCTGCCCCATGGCATGGAGGCCGTCTTCTTCGGCGGATCGACGCCGAGTGATGCTGCGCCGAGCTTGAACGACCAGTCGTCTGCGCTCGACTTGGGGTCGGCCTTGGCTGCGGACGCGTTGTCGGTGATGGCCTGTCGGAGGTTGGTGCTGATCACCCCGAAAGTCCGACAAGCCGCCGCCAGGAGGGCCTCTCGTCGCTCGCCGTCCGAAGTGGCTGCCGAAATTCGGGCCTGTTCCTCGGCAGCGGCTGCCTGCGCGACAGCATTGGCGGACTGGAGGGCGGCGGCCCCTCGCGAGGGTGGCGCGGACACTCGCCCAAGTCGGGCAAGGACGTTGGCCGCCGTCGGTCGTGCGCCCGGATCCTTGAACAAGCACTCGGTGACCAGTCCGGCCAACGACGCCGGCACACCTGAGAGGTCCGGGGCATCGCGATGGAGATGCTGGTCCCGGAAGTCAGCCGTCTCCGGTCCACCGAAGGGGAGGTCACCCGCAAGCATCTCGTGGGCCATCACCCCGAGTGAATACACGTCGGCAGCAGCCTTCGCTCGTTCATGTCGCCATCGTTCCGGCGCCGCATACGGGGCTGACCAGGCATCCTTCCAGGTGTTGGTGGACGTCGTGGCCTCGGCGTACCTCGCGATGCCGAAGTCCGCCAGGCACCAGGATCCTTCGAGGAACAGGACGTTCTCCGGTTTGAGGTCCCGATGGACCACCAGTCCGTCGAGGGCGGCCAGCGCCGAAGCCATGTCGATCAGGACTGGCACTGCGGCATCGACCGTGAGCAACCTGCCTGTCGCGAGCTCCGCGCGCAGCGAGCGCTCGGCGCGTGGCATCGCCAGCGCCCAATGGGTGCGCGTCTCGCCACTGTCGATGATCGGGACGACATTCGGTGTGCCGGCGAGGTTCTCGAACAGGAGTTCGCGATCGGCGCCCGGCTCCTTCGGTACGAGCTTGACCACACCATTGGTTCCGTCATCGGCGGTCGCCAGAAAGACCTGGCCAAAACCGGAGGGGTCGCCGATCCGTCGACCCAAGGTCCAGACGTGGTTCTCCAAAGCAAGGGTCCGCGCCATCAGACCGTCACCATCCTGCGAGTGTCAAACGACAGGTCACCATCCAGAAACCCGCGTGCGAAGCAACCGTCTGAATAGGGCGATCTCGCCTTCGGTCAAGTCCAGCGCGGCATTGAGCATTGCGTCGAGATCCCGATCGAGATCGACTCGCTTTCCAAGCAATTCATTGGCTCCCGTATCGCCTTCGCGGGCGGCGAGAACGGAGCCATCCGGCGTTGCCATCATCTTCACGATGATTGGCTCGGCAAATCGTGCTTCGAGGAGGTAGCCCACGATCGCAGCCATGATGTTGCTGATACCGGGACGGCGAGCGGGATCGAGCTTGCGAATCAATCCGGAACGGAGGGAATCTTCAGTCTCCGGGAGCACGACCTGGAGAACTTCTACGGTGGTGAACATTGACAAGAGTTTCGCGAGCTCATCGTCGGGAAGCTGCATCTGCCGCGCGAGTAGACCCTCTCCGTATCGCTCCTGCAGCATCTCGGCCGCGCGAGCGAGCAAGGCCGGTCGCTCCGGCAGGCCGATGTTTCCCGGCTCGCTCACTCTCCAGCCGCGCGCGCCGAGCTGCTGATATGCACGCCGATAGCTGAACTCCGGATACAGCCCGATGTCCTTTCCACGTCGCAACAGCGCCTGAACAGAAACTCGCCACCGGAGCTTGAGATCCACAAGCAGGCCGAGGTTGGGCATCGATGGAAGCTCCGCGGCGATGGCAATGCGGGGCATAAGGAACGCTGACGCGAACCGATGAGCCTCGAGTTCGGCCTCACCGAGGCCAGGAAGCGGGTCTGGGTGAAGGAGCAGATGGCCGAGCTCGTGCGCCGCGTCAAACCGCGATCGATCCGCCGACTGCTTGTCTGACGCAAGCAGCACATAGGGACGCCCGCCCACCCAGCATGAGAAGGCGTCGACCCTTGAGGAGTTCGCCGGCAGACGAGCCACGATGACGCCGCGACGCTCAAGCAGCCCAACCATGTCCCTGATTGGGCCCACGCCCAGATCCCAGTGCTCCCTTAGATGATCTGCTGCTTCCTCAGGGCTCAGGCCCGGTTCGGCTGCAGGTGCCTCCCAGTTCGGCAGCGTGAGGTACTGCTCATAGAGTTCCACGACCTCGGCAAGCAGCTCCACTTGCGCCCGGGCCTGTGACCGCTCCCGTTTCGTGGTCGAACGCAGACTCCGGAAGTTGGTCTCGTCTTCAGTCACGTGGACGATGGAGCGCCCTCGGGAAAAGAAGCCGACGGGCACCCGCAGCGCCATCGCAATGCGCGCGAGAGTGCTTGCGGTGGGCTTAGCCAGTTCAGCCTCGAACTGGCTGATCGCCGCAGGCGAGACTTCGACCGCAGATGCGAGCTCCGACTTGAGAATGCCCCGAAGCCGCCGCGCTTGTGAAAGCCGTGCCGGATCAAACAGGATGGCGGCGGTCTCGCTACTGCCCGCCACTCGCCGTGTCCCCGTGTTTGGGTGCGTGAAGGGCCGCGGGCGCATCGGAGCGGAATCCGATCAGAAGGTCGGGCAGCTCC
>JANOIS010000247.1:0-13472 GCA_031407755.1 Chloroflexota bacterium
CGGCGGCCGAGGAGACATCGTCATCGACGACGGTGACGGCATAGCCAAGGGCCACCAGACGCGACCTGACCGCGATGTCTCCGGAGCCCAGTGTCGTCGCATTGCCGACCACCAGCAGGACCGGGGCCGGACCGCCGGATGTGAAGGTCGCGGTATAGGTAGCACCGCCGGAAGGGGGCACGATGTCATGGCTGACCGGCCCTCCATCCGACCACGACTGGAAGACATAGGACGTCCCGCCCGCGACCTGCGGCGAGTTGGCGGTCACGGACAGCCGCGTCCCGACGATCGACGTGACCGTCGCCGGTCCCGTGACGACCCCGTCGCCTACGGTCAGCGCCAGACCGGCCGGCTGGGTCACGAACGAAACATCGACCGTCTGCGGGTCAAGGCGGACGGACGATGTCGTCACCAACCCACGGCTGTCCGTTACCGCCAGGCGGACCTCGAGATACGCAGGGTACTCATGCTCCGGAGCGGTGTACGAGCCGCTCGGGACCCCGCTGAATGCGCCCTGTGGGTGCTCATGGCACTGCGTGATCGTCGCGCAATGGTGCAGGACGACGGTCCAGTGCATGTTGGACGGCCCGAGGGCCTCGTCCTGGTCATCGGCCGCGCCGCTGAACGGAATGGTGTCACCGGATGCCCAGGTCGTGCTCGCGGTCGGGGACGTGATAGTGGCCGTCGGCGGCCGGTTGCCGGGGTAGATCACGACGGTGCTCGTGCCGGTCGCGGCCGCAGCGTCAGAGACCCGCAGCCCGACGGTCACGTTCGTGCTCGTGGTGTACGTCCACGACGCGGTGACGCCGGTGGCGTCATCGAACAGGCCATCGCCATCTAGATCCCATTCGTAGATCAGTCCGGACGTCGGCCCGTCGTCGGTCGTGGCGCCCGCGTCGAACTGGGTCACCAGCGGCAGAGGTCCGAACGAGGGGGTGGCACTGAACCTGGAGATCGGTGGCTGATTGCCGCCGAAGGAATCCAGCCGGCTGACGCTACCGTTGGCGATGTCCACGTAGAACAGGCGCCCGTCCGGACCGATATCGAGGTCGACCGGGTACACGGCCGTCAGGATGGTCCTGACGTTGCCCGGGTCGGGCAGGCCGTTGGCACCCGGCATCAGGGCCCACAGGCAGCCCTTCGCGTAGTCCGCGACAAACAGCCCGCCATGGAACGCGGCCGGGTACGGTGCCCCGGCGAACGCGAGCCCGGACACCGCCGCGCCGCCATTGGAACATCGGGTCGGGTCTGGTGGAGCGTCGTGTCGATACGTCCAATATGGGCTACTGACCGCGGCGGCACCGGCGCCGTACAGGCCCTCACACAGGTTGACGTTCAGGCTGTCGAAGGTCGGTTGGCGGCCGGCTCCCTCGTAACATGGCCAGCCGAAGTTCTCGACGACGGCATCCCGAGTATCGGGGAGCCGGTTGATCTCCTCCCATGTCGTCCAGCCGACGTCGGCGATCCACATTTCGTTCGTCCCGGGACGGAATGTGAACCGAAACGGGTTGCGCAGGCCGTAGGCCACGTGCCGATCGTCGGATGCGATCCCGTTGCCCACCAGCGGGTTGTCCGTCATGGCCTCGCCGGTGTCCGGGTTGATCCGGATGACCGCGCCGCTGCCCTGGGCCGGGTCACCACTCGTCCGCAGATCCTGAGAGCGCAGCGCGCCGCCCTCCGTGGTCGGCAGGCTGAGCGGCTGCCCGGCGGGTGCCGGCGGGTCGCCACAGGCGTTGGGCGAGACGATCGCATCGGCCGCACCGCTGTGCTGCCCCCAGTCGGTGAACGTCGCCGTGCTGCCATCCCCGGACGTCGCATACAGGGCGCCATCGGGCCCGAACCCCAGGTCATCCACGGCGTGGCCCTGCTGCTGGTGGCACCAGAAGCTGCCCCCGACCAGGACGAACTCGGGCCCGACCATCCGGCTGTCCGCCCCGACCGTCAGGCGTGAAAGCCGACCCGCGGCCGGACAGCCATCTTTGGCACCGCTCGGTGACAGGGGACACGCGTCGTTGTAGTACGGCGCCGTCCCGCCGGGCGGCGCATCGACGATGTACAGGACATAGACGTAGGGCCGAGCCGGAAACCCCGGATCCACGGCGAGCCCGAGTAACCCGCGATCGGCAACGGCGTGAACCTGGGTCGTGAGGTCCGCGACGAGCGTCGGGGTCGTGTCTGTGACACCGTCGAAGGCCTTCACCCGGCCGGCAAGCTCCGTGACGAATATCCGCCCGTCGGGCGCAAAGGCGAGGGCGGTCGGGGTGTCAAGGCCCGTGAAGATCGTCGAGACCTGGAAGCCGGGTTCGATGACGGTCGCTCCCGCGACCCCGGCGGCGAGCGGCAGGCCCTGCGCGACCGTTGCCACGCACGCGGCCATCACGAGCGCCCGCAACCGCCCCACGGCCGATGCGGATCGCCGGTATCTGCCCTCGGACGTCGTCATGATCCATCCCCCACGAACGTGTGCAGACCGCACTTTACCGCGGAGCACGGTCTCGCGCAGCACCAGGGCGCGCGGTCACGTTGCGCCCGCGCACCGCCTCAGCTGGCCTCGCTGACCTCCTGGTGACGACCGCCCCGCCCGCCACTGGCGAAGCGCTGATCCTGCTCGACGCGCAGCCGATCCGCCAGCCGCCCCTCGGGCAACGCCACGTCGTCGTACGACAGCACCTCATCACAGGCCACGTCGCGCACGAGCCGACAGCCTTCGGCCAGGCCCATCGGCAGCAGGCGCTCCGTCCGGACGATGGCACTGTTCTCGCATTGCCCGTAGGTCAGGTATTGACCGATCCCGTCGATCGTCTCTCCGGCACGAAGATCCACCTTGGCCGTGGCCACGACGTCGACCACCGGTCCACCGATTGGGGCGAGCACCGCATCCCGGAACAGCGCCACCCGGGCCAGCGACGCCGGGACCTCGAAGTGGCACAGGTGGTACGGAGTGTAGAAGCTGTACAGCGGACCCTCGCCGCGCTTGTAGAGGTTGAGATAGTGGCGCTGGCGCGGGTCGTCGTGGGCCGCGAAGACGTACACGCCCGGCGGTGGGTTGGCGCCGACGACATAGTCCACGATCCCGCCGAGGCGCTCGAGTTCGTCGATGTCGTAGCTCGCGGTCAGATCGTCGATGTGCCCGTCGAAGTCGCGTCCGTACAATCCGCGCCGGGGTGCCTGCATGCCGGTGGCATTGGCCACGATCGCCTGCTCAAACGAGATCTTGGTGCCGTCCGCAAAGCTCGTCACCATGTTGACGTTCATGCCCCAGCGCGCCGCAAAGCCGGCCTGGGTCGTCGGATTCCGCTTGCGATCCTGGAGACCCTTGATGTTGCCGCACACCAGCGGGCGCAGGCCGAGGCCCTTGACGAACCGGTACAGGTTCATCTCGACCCCCGGCTGATCGCCGTCGCAGGCACTCAGGACGACCCCGGCGGCGTCGGCACGGGCCTTCAGGATCGGCCCGATCGTGCCATCGAGTTCGGCGTTCATGAGGACCACGTGCTTACCGCTGGCGATGGCGCGCAGCACGACATGCGCCGCGTATTCCACGGTCCCGGTGACCTCGAGGATGACCTCGATCCCCGGCGCCTCGGCCACGAGCATCGGATCGTCCGTTACCACCGGCCGCCCGGCCCGCAGGGCATCCTGGAGCTCGTCCGCGGTGCTGGCCACGACGACATCGGACGCTCCCGCTTCGTCGTATGCCCGGATGGCGGTGTCGATCGTCCGATTGGCGATCGCCGCCAGGCGCATCCCCGGGATCGAGTTGAGGATGGAGTTGGCGATCCCACGGGCCATGAAACCCGCGCCGATCATCCCGACCATCACCGGTGAACCCGCCGCCTCCCGCTCGCGCAGGGCCGTGTCGATGATGATCATGTCAGCGTCATCCGGTCGAGGTACGGCCACGCGGCGTCCTTGGCGGAGATCTCCGTGACCGGCAGCGGCCAGGCGATGCCGATCGCTGGATCGTCGAAGCGCAGGCCGCGTTCCGCCTCGGGTGTATGGAACGCACTGACCTGGTACATGACCTCGGACGCGTCCTCGAGCGTCTGGACGCCCGCCGCGAACAGCTCAGGGAGATAGACCGCGCGCCGATCGGCGGCCCGCAGCTCGATCGCGGTATGGCCCAGATACGTGGGCGAATCCGGCCGCATGTCGACGAGAACCTGGTAGATCGCGCCAGCCACGCAGCGGATGAGCTTGGCCTCGGCGGTCGGCTCCACCTGGTAATGCAGACCACGGACGGTCCCGCGCCGATGATTGAACGACAGGTTGCACTGGGCGATCGTCGTATTCAGGCCCACCTCCGCGAACTCGCGGACGCAGAAGATTCGGGCAAAGAACCCTCGATCGTCGGCCTTCGGCTCGAGCTCGATGACGTACGCGCCCGCGAGCTCGGTCTCAATGAAACGCACCCGACCCGGCCGACTAGGTCAGGGCCGCTTCCGGCGCCATCGGGGCCACCGGGCGGCTCGAGGCGTCGGGCAGCAGCCCGTCTGCGCGGAGGTCCTGCCACATGGCCTCCGGGATGTCGACCGCAAACAGCGCGACGTTCTGCTCGATCTCACTGACCGATCGGACACCGGTCAGAACGGCAGCCACGATCGGATCGGTGAGTGGGAACTGGAGCGCCGCTGCCATGAGCGGAACGCCGTGATCGGCGCATATCGCCTTGATCCGCTGAGCCTTCTCGACCAGCGCCAACGGGGCCCGGTGGTAGTTGAACATGGCGCCCGGAACGGGGTCCGCCAGGATGCCACTGTTGAAGACGCCACCGACGATCAGGCTGATGCCGCGGCGCTGGCATTCGGGGATCAGCTCAGTCAGGGCATCCTGGTCGAGGAGGGTGTACCGGCCGGCGACCAGCAGACAGTCGAACGGCGCCTCACGGGCGAACCGCGCCAGCATCGCCGTCTGGTTCATGCCCACCCCGATCGCGGCGACCGTGCCGTTCCGCCGAAGCTCGTCGATCGCCCGGTAGGCACCATCCATGGCCGCCCGGTACTGGGTGTCCGGATCGTGGATGAACAGCATGTCGACCCGCTCCAGACGCAGCCGCGCGAGGCTGCTCTCGACCGACCGCATCACGCCGTCGTAGGAGAAGTCGTAGTACGACTCGAGCGCCGCCTGCCCGCGATCGAACGGTGCGCCGAGCTGCACGTCGATGCCACGCCGGCCGCGAACCAGGCGACGGGCGATCTTCAGGCCGTCGCCGACGACCCGCCGGACGTCGCCCGTGCGGATCGATTCCGCCATCACGCGGCGGGTCTTCGCCGCGAAAGAGATCGGCCGGATGAGCCGCCCGACCTTGGTCGCAATGACGATCTGGTCGCGCTCGAACGTGGGGGCGACGGCGCCGAGGCGCATCTCGGCCAGCCCGTTGCCGTACTGCGGCGCGGTGTCGAAGAAGCGGATCCCGAGGTCATGCCCTCGGCGGATCACGGCGCTCGCGTCAGCGTCCGAGATGGGCGAGTACAAGCCACCGATGGGCACCGTTCCCATGCCCAGCGGCGAGACCTCAAGGGTCGTTGCGCCGATCCGATTTCGCTGCTCGAGTTTCAAATCTTCCCCCTCCGGACCGTTCCGGCCCACATGGATACCGCTTGACCGACGTGCCCGATAGTACCAGCGGGTCTCGAGATCGGGCTGCCGCCTGATCGGGGATCGGTGCGAAACCGTTGCCCGGACGCCCCAGGTCGCAGGTTTCTGCCCCGAGCCGGCCATAAGATGAAGGCCGCACGGGCCAGTGCCCGGCCGATCCATTCCACTCGCCCGAGGACCCGATGCGCGTCGTCCTGTTCTGCGGGGGCCAGGGCCTCCGGCTGCGTGAATACTCGGAGTCGATCCCGAAGCCGATGGTTCCAGTCGGCTACCGACCCATCCTGTGGCACGTGATGCGCTACTACGCGCACTTCGGACATGCCGACTTCGTCCTGTGCCTCGGGTACCGCGCGGAAACGATCAAGGACTACTTCCTGCACTACACCGAGACGAGTTCGAACGACTTCGTGCTGAGCGACGGCGGGCGCTCCATCGAGCTGCCCAGGAGCGACACCCGGGACTGGCGGCTCACGTTCATCGACACCGGTCTCGACGCGTCCATCGGACAACGCCTGCGAGCCGTCGGCCAGCACCTGCGCGACGACGATGTGTTTCTGGCCAATTACGGCGACGTCCTGACCGACGCGCCACTCGATGACCTGCTGGAGAGCTTCGTCCAGAGCGGTCGGATGGCGGCATTCCTCGCGGTCCGTCCGACCCCATATACGTTCCACACCGTTGAGGTGGATCGGGACGGGCAGGTGACCGCGCTCCGGAGCGTGGCCGGGTCGGACCTGTGGATCAATGGCGGCTACTTCATGTTCCGCCGCGCCATCCTGGACGAGTTCGGGCCAGGCGATGATCTCGTCTCCGACGTGTTGCCGCGCCTGATCGAGCGGCGCGAAGTACTCGCCTTTCGGCACGAAGGCTTCTGGGCGCCGATGGACACGGTGCGCGACCGACAGGCGCTCGACGATCGCGTCGCGCTCGGCGACACCCCGTGGGACCTGGGCGGACACAGCGACAGGATCGGATGATCCCGGTCCAGCTGGCCGCCGGCCGACCGCTCGACGTCCTCGCCATCGGCGCCCATGCCGATGACATCGAGATCGGGGCCGGTGGCCTGCTGCTGGAGCTGCTCCGGGCCGGACGCCTTGGCCGCGTGGACTGGCTTGTGCTGAGTGCCACCGGTGTCCGGTCGGACGAGGCCGCATCCAGCGCTCACGGCCTGCTCGATGGCGCTGACCTGCATGTCGAGATCCGCAGCTTCCGGGAACGGTACTTCCACTATCAGCCCGAGATCAAGGAGGCCTTCGACGAGCTCGGGCGTCGCGCTCATCCGGACCTCGTCCTGACCCCTCGCCTCGAGGACCGCCACCAGGACCACCGCGTGACAGCCGAGCTGGCGTGGCAAACCTTCCGCGATCACCTGATCCTCGAGTACGAGATCGTCAAGTACGAGGGCGACCTGGGTTCGCCGAATGTGTTCATGCCGCTCGCCGCAGACATCGTCGAGCGCAAGCTGGCGCACCTGATGCGCGCGTTCCCGAGCCAACACAGCCAGCCCTGGTTCGATCCGGCGGCGTTTTCCGCGATCCTTCGGTTGCGCGGCGTCGAGGCCAGCGCCCCGAGCGGCTACGCCGAGGGATTCACCGCCCGCAAGCTCGTTCTGGCATGACGCGCGCCCGAGCCGGCTTCCGTGGGCTGGGGTCGGGGCCGATCCGACCTATAATGCCGACCGCTACTGGGATCGCCGGGACGGTCGGCTCGCCCTGAGCGCTCGCAAGGGGTAACCGAGACCGTGGATCTGCGCCGACAACTCGCCGTGCTCCGCTCCTGGGCGCGCTGGATCGTGCTGGGGACGGTCCTCGCCGCCGTGGCCGCCTTTGGCGCCAGCCAGGTCCTCCCCAGGGTCTACGAAGCCGACACCCGGATCCTCGTCGGCCAGGCGCTCGAATCATCGAGCCCCAACGTGGACCAGTTCCAGTCCGCCCAGAATCTGGCGCGAACGTACGCCGAGATCGCCAGCTCGCGGACACTCCTGCAACGCGTCATGGACAGCGTCGGCATCGACGGGCCGGTCGAAGGCTTCGCCAGGCGCATCGTGATCTCGACCAGCGTCGATCAGCCCTTCGTCGATGTCCTTGCGCGCGGCGATACCCCGGAGGAGGCGGCGACCATCGCCAACACCCTGGCCACCGAACTGCTCAGCCTGGCCGGCACGGTCGCGAGTCAGGGCGATGTCGTGCTTGATTTCATCGACGACGATCTGGCCGCCATCCAGGCCCAGGTCGTCGACATCCGCGAGGAGATCGCCGAGCTGGTCGCCGGGCCGCGGACCGTCGTCAATGAGGATCGACTCCTGGTCCTCGAGGATCGCCTGGTCCGCCTGCTTGGCACCTACGCCGCGCTGATCCAGGCCCGGACGGGGAGTGACAGCAATCGCCTGACCGTGATCGACGAAGCCGTCCCACCGCTGGAGGCGGCCAGCCCCCGACCGCTGTTGAACACGGTCCTGGCCGGGATCATCGGGCTGCTGCTGATCATCGCCGTCGCCTTCGTCTGGGAGACGCTTGACGACCGCCTGCGCACCGCCGAGGACGTCGAGCGAGTGACCGGGCTGGGCGTCCTCGCCCGGATCGTCAAGATGCCCGGTGAGCGGGGACGCAAGGAGATCTACCGGCTGGCAACACTGCTCTACCCGCGATCGCCGGTTGCGGAGGCATTCCGGACGCTTCGGACCAACCTCGAGTTCGCCGCCCTGGACGAACGCTACCGGAGCATCGTCGTGACCAGCGCCGCGGCCCACGAGGGCAAGACCGTCGTCGCCGCCAATCTGGCCATCGCCTACGCCCAGAACGGCCGGAGCGTCATCCTCGTTGATGCGGACCTTCGGCAGCCGGCCGTGCACGGCATGTTCGGGCTCTACAACGAGCTTGGCCTGACCGACCTCGCCCGATCCGAAGAACTTGCCATCGACGAGGTCCTTCAGGCGACCGAGGTGCCGGGCCTCCGGATCCTGACCGCAGGGACGATCCCGGCCAACCCGGCCGAACTGCTCGGATCACAGCGGATCAAGGGGCTCATGGCTCGTCTCGTCAGCGTGGCCGATCACGTCGTCATCGACACCGCCCCCGTCGGCGTCGTGACGGATGCCGCACTGCTGGCGGCGGACGCCGATGCGACGGTCCTTGTCGTTCGCGAATCATTCGCCTCGGAGCGGGTGATTCGGCGCGGTCGAGACGCCCTGGCGGCCGTGAACGCCCATGTCGTGGGGGTGGTCCTCAATTTCGTCCGGCCTCGAGCGGGTGAGTCGGAGCCGTACTTCGGGACCTACACGGATGACCGGCCCGACACGCCGGATGCTCGCGGCGCGGCGTCGCCCGCGGGCCGGAGTCGATGATGCGACGAGCGCTTATCACGGGGATCACCGGCCAGGATGGGTCCTACCTGGCCGAACTGCTGCTGGCCAAGGGCTACGAGGTCCACGGGCTGATCCGGCGGTCAAGCAGTTTCTCCACGGGACGGATCGAGCATCTGTACCGCGATCCCCATGAGGAGGAGGTGCGGCTTTTCCTCCACTACTCGGACCTGTCGGATGCGTCATCTCTGATCACGACCCTGAACCGCGTACGCCCGGACGAGGTCTACAACCTTGGGGCTCAGAGCCACGTCAAGGTCAGCTTCGAGATGCCCGAGTTCACCGCCGACAGTACGGCCATGGGCAACCTGCGCCTGCTGGAAGCGGTCCGCCACATGGACCATGATGTCCGCTTCTACCAGGCGGGCTCGAGCGAGATGTTCGGTAAGGTCGTGGAGCGCCCGCAGTCGGAAACGACCCCATTCGTCCCGCGCAGCCCATACGCCGTATCCAAGGTCTTCGCCCATCACATGACCGTCCAGTACCGGGAGGCGTACGGCGTGTTCGCCAGCAACGGCATCCTGTTCAACCACGAGTCGCCCCGGCGCGGCGCCACATTCGTGACGCGCAAGGTGACCCGCGGCGTGGCGGCCATCCTGGCCGGCACGAAGGATAAGCTGTATCTCGGGAATCTCGACTCGAGCCGCGACTGGGGGTATGCCCCCGAGTATGTCGAGGCGATGTGGCGGATGCTCCAGCAAGACCGGCCGGACGACTTCGTGGTGGCCACCGGCGAGATGCACACCGTGCGCGAATTCGTCGAGCTGGCCTTCCGGATGGTCGGCCTGGATTGGGCGGACCATGTCGAGATCGACCCGCGCTACTTCCGACCGACGGAGGTGGATGAGCTGTGCGGGGACGCCACCAAGGCGCGCGAAATGCTTGGCTGGCAGCCGACGACGACCTTCCACGAGCTGGTCAGGATCATGCTGGAGGCGGACCTGCGCGAGGCCGGGGTGAACCCCGAGACCCATCTCGCTGCGACCGAGGCCGTCTGATGGGCGATCTCGCCGGGCGTCGGGTGATGGTCACCGGCGGTGGGGGGTTCCTGGGGACCGCGGTCGTCCGCCGCCTGGCCGAGACCCAACCGGCCGATGTCTTCGTCCCACGCTCACGCGACTACGACCTGCGCCGCCATGACGGCATCGAGCGCGCCCTTGCCGACGGCCGGCCGGACGTCATCATCCATCTCGCGGCGGTGGTCGGCGGGATCGGGGCGAATCGAGATAATCCGGGCCGGTTCTTCTACGAAAACGCGATCATGGGGATCGAGCTCATCGAGGCGGCGCGTGTTGCCCGGATCGACAAGTTCGTGACCATCGGCACGGTCTGTGCCTATCCCAAGTACACACCGGTCCCGTTCCGCGAGGAGGACCTGTGGAACGGGTATCCCGAGGAAACCAACGCACCCTACGGTGTGGCCAAGAAGATGCTCCTCGTCCAGGGACAGGCCTACCGTGAGCAGTACGGGATGAATGTGATCCACTTCATTCCGGTCAATCTGTATGGCCCGGGCGACAACTTCGACCCGGCCAGCTCGCACGTCATCCCGGCCCTCATCAAGAAGTGCGTCGACGCGCGCGAGGCCCGCGAGGCCCACATCGATGTATGGGGCACGGGATCCGCGTCACGTGAGTTCCTGTACGTGGACGACGCGGCGGACGGCATCGTGCTCGGGGCCGACCGCTACAACCGTCCTGAACCGGTCAACCTCGGGGTCGGTCGCGAGATCACGATCCGGGACCTGGTCGAGACGATCGTTCGCCTGACGCGCTTCGAGGGCGAGGTCCACTGGGACGCCACCAAACCGGACGGTCAGCCGCGGCGGGCGCTGGATACCAGCCGCGCCCGCGATGAATTCGGGTTCGAGGCGCGGACGACCTTCGAGGATGGGCTGCGCGCGACGATCGACTGGTATGAGCGGGTGCGGACCACCGTGGCGGGTCGGACGTAGGGGACCGCCGCCACCCGGTCCTCACGGGTCAAGCCTCGTCGATGGACTCCTGCCGATCCGACATCCGGATCGACGCCAGCCCCACCCCGACCATCGTCCAGAACCAGATCCCGCCCTGCGGGCCCTGGAGGTACGGGTCGAACGAGGCGTTGACCAGGGCGGCGAGCCAGTAGATGAAGGCAAAGCCGAGGAGGCGCACCCAGGTCATCGCCCCCCGGCTTCTCGCGCGGGCGGCGGCGCGTAGCAGCGAGAAACCATAGGCCGCGTTGAGCGCCATCCACAGGAGCACCCCCGGCACCCCGGACCTGGCCAGGATCTCGATGTGGCCGTTGTGGGGTGCGCGAAGCGACCCATCCTCGGTGACCTGGAACCCGTCGTCGTCGGCGAGGTTGACGCCGTATCCCTTGCCGGTCCAGAAGTATGGCCCGCCGATCGTGTAATCCACGATCGTGGTCCACCAGCGAACGCGAAAACGTTCCGTTCCCTCGAGTCCCGGGTCGTCGCCCTCGCTTACCAGGCTCGTGAGGTTGTCGAGCATCTGGCCGACCGAGATCTCGCGCTGCAACCCGATCTCGATACGCGGATCGATCAGGATCAGCGGCACGATCAGGACCAGCGCGACAAAGACCATGGTCAGCGCCCGACCGGCTGCCCGCACGTACAGGACCGCCGCCGCCGCTGTCGATGCCGCCACGAGGCCGCCCCGATTGAGGACACCGGCCACGCCGACGGCCACCAACCAGAGCGCCCACAGGACGGGCTCAGCGGCTCGCCATCCGCGCCCCTGGGCATACAGGCCAAGGAACACGAATGCGGCGATCCCGGCCAGATGGACGCCGACGTCCCCTCCCTTGAACACGAGGATCGGCACATCCGATCCCGGGGTGGCCGGCAGGGCGACGACTTGCGAAGCGACCGCCGCCACCGGAACCCAGACCAGGAAGATCGGGATCAGCCGACGGTATATGGCCGTGCCCATCCGCAGGTGATCGGAGCTCAGGATCAGCGACACGACCAGGGCGTAGGCCGCGTAGCCCCAGGTCACGCCATCCCGAAGGGCATCGATGCCATGGATAGCGAGGTACGGGATCGTCTGCAGGGCGCCCCATGCGACGAACGCCAGGAGCAGCAGGTGGATGGGTCCAAAGCGACCCGGCTGGCGACCACGCAGGAGGGCAAGCAGAGCAACGGGGAGCGCCAGCTCGCCGAGGTAGAGCGGGGCGATGCCAAGGTATGCGAAGCCCCGTCCGAGGAAGGCATAGCCGACAAGCATGACGGCGAGCAGGACCAGGAACACGCGGCTGACCCGCGTGCCGGCGATCAACAGGCCGATGACGACGACCCCCGCGGCGGCGATGAGGGCGGTCAGCGCAGGCGCGAGGGCCGTCCCGATACCAAGGGCCACGGCCCCTGCCACCAGCGCGAGGATGCCGATCACCAGGCGCATATCGAAGCCTGCCTCTGTGCCGCCTGGACCGGTCGCGCCGACCTGACGGCCGGGAACGACGGGGGTCTCAGGCGTCAAGGACGGATCCAGGGCGCGACGGACACGGCATGTCGATGGGCGCTCCAAAAGGGTCTGGTGGCCGGTCGCCGAGTATAGCGGGGGTGCCCCCACGCACCGCCCGGGTCACGCTGTGCGGCATTGGTCATGCCGTCGACGCCGGCTCCGGATGCACCCAACGACCACGGACGACTCCGCGTCCCACCAGCGCGCACCACCGCCGGTCCAACGGGCGTCCGTGACCATCAGGCCAGGCGACATCGGCGCCTCCCGATGGCATGGTTGCGGAGCCACTGAGCGAACGAGCACACCCGTCGCGAGGCGGGGTCGCAAAGCCACGGGCCTGCCCATCAGCAGGCAGCCGAGTTGCCGAACCAGGACCCGATCCGCGGCGCGGATATGCGGTTTCCCCGTGGCAGGGAATGGTCTCGACTCCGCGGCACCAGCGAGAGGACGAGACATTGCGAAACATCCGGGTCGCCCCCCGTGCCGAGTGGACCTTCAAGACCCCCGCCGAGGTCGCGCCCGCGCGCCGATCTCGCCTGCGCGACTGGGCCGCGACGCTGCCGATGCTGCTCATCCTGGGCGCCGCGCTGTTCCCGTTCATCGGCGCATCGGCCGCCGAGGTGACCCTGATCGTGGATCCCGGGACGGCCTCGCCGGGCGACCGAGTGACCGTCCGAGGCAGCGGCCTGGCTCGCGGTGACGCGATCCTGATGTGGGACCACGATCCGGATCTGTCTCGAGCGGTCCGGGTCAAGGGCAACGGATCGTTTCGCGCCACACTCGAGGTTCCGGCTGCGTTTTCTGCCGGCGCTCATCAACTCGGGATCGTCCTGGCAAGCGCCCCAACCACGGTCGTGATCTCGGCGGACCTGACCATCGTCGATGCTCCAGTCGTGGCGCCGGATCCAACGCCCGCGCCGACCGCGGCCCCCACAGCCACGCCCACACCGACGCCAGCGCCGACCGCCGCGCCGACCGCCGCGCCCACAGCCACGCCAGCGCCGACCGCCGCGCCGACCGCCGCGCCGACCGCCGCGCCGACCGCCGCG
>JANOIS010000248.1:0-8539 GCA_031407755.1 Chloroflexota bacterium
GGCGAACAGCACCGGTTGCGCTGGCTGGATGTGGGTCGTCCCGGGCAGTACCGCGGTTCCATCACGCTCGGCGAGCCCGACCAGCGCACGCTCGAAGTCGATCAGGCCGGCATCGAGTCGATCGATCGCCCGGCGCAGCCACAGTCTGAGGTCCGTGGCGACCTGGTCGTTGCGTGACCGACCGGTATGCAGCTTGCCCGCGACCGGCCCGATCCGCGCCGCCAACGCCGCCTCCACGTTCAGGTGGACGTCCTCGAGCGCAGGGTCCCAGTCGATGGTGCCGGCTTCGACGGCCTCCGCGATGCCGTTCAGCCCGTCGACGAGCTCGTCGACCTCCCCGTCCGTGAGGAGGCCCGCCCGCCCGAGACCGGGCACATGCGCGATCGAGCCCGCGATGTCGTCGGCGGCCAGCTCCCGATCGATCTCGATCGAGCGTGTGAAGTCGGCAACGCGTTGATCGTTGTCCTCGGAAAATCGCCCGCCCCAGAGTCGCATCGGACCGAGCTACCGGGACCGGGCGGCCATGGCCACGTGCCGCAACCGGGCGCGAATGACCTGGTGGAGAGGAATCATCGTCACGCGCTCGATTGTCGCATCACCGGCGGTCCCGCTGACGGCACCTGACGCGGAAACGCAAACCATCCGATGACGGCGGCAGCGATCGCGAGGATCGCCCCGAAGGCGAACGCCGCCACGTGACCGGCCACCTCATACAGAACGCCGCCGACCACGTTGGCGACGACCGCAGCCAGGCCGAACGCCAGGGTCTGGAACAGCGCCTGGCCCGTGGCCTGGAGGTCGGCCGGGAGCAGATCCGCGATGGTCAGCACGACCCCCACGACGACCCCGGCGAAGGCGGCGCCGGTCGCCACGCGTGTCGCGACGATCAGGAGCGGGACGTCGATGACGGTCCAGGCGATCAGGCACGCCGCGTACGCGAGGGCACTCGCGCTGAAGACGGCGCGCAGGCCCACCCGCCGCGCCACGATCCCCATCGCCAGCATCGCCGGGATCTCCGTGCCTGCCGACGCACCGGCAGACAGGGCGATATCGGATGGCGATCCCCCGAGCTCGATGATCCGTAACGGGAGGAAGGTGAACCCACTGATGATTCCCACGTGCAGGAGCGCCGCCGCAACGAGGACCGCGCCGAGTCCCGGGGCGACCTTGAGGGCGACCCCGGCAGAGCCGAACCGCCACGTCCATCGACGGTCCGCCGACGCGCGAGGTTCGGCGCCTGGCGTCACCGTCGGCGTGCGGGATGACCGTGGCGCGCGCGCCGAGGCGACTGTCGAGGATTGCCGTCGATGCTCGGCCAGATCCGCTCGACCGACATCCGGCAGGAACGCCGCCGCGGCCACCATGACGGCTGCCGCGATGGCAAACAGGACGAACGCCGGGAAGTATCCGGTCCGGTCGTACAGGAACCCGCTCAGGATCGTGGCCACGGAAAAGCCGAGGCTCGTGAACAAGCGGACCCGCGCGTAATCGCGTCCGCGCAGGGCGTTGACGGTGATCGCGTCGGCAAGCGGCTGCCATGACGATTGGAACACCCAGAAGATCATGAGCAGCGCGACGACGATCATGGGTGGCGAAGGGACGATCAGCGCCGCGACCGCGAACCCTGCGCCAAGGGCGCAGATCTGGAGGGTCCGGGGCCGCCCCAGGCGCACGTCCGCAAGGTGGCCCCAGATGGGGACCGCGAGCGTGAAACCGATCGCACCGACGGACGAGATCAGGCCGATCTCGCCCGGGGAGAAGCCACGCTCGGCGAGGATGACGGAGATGAACGGATACAGCACGCCCAGCCCAACGCCGAGCGCTGTGACCAGGACGCGGAGGGCCAGCACGTCGCGCATGGTACCCGCGCGGCGACAGTGCCTCGCGGACTACGCCAAACTTGCCTTCATGACGCCTATCGCTGGTCCTGCGCCGATCGCCCTGTCCGCCGTCGCCCTTGGTCGGCGATTCGGCGATCGATGGGCCGTCCGGGGCATCGATCTCGAGGTCCAGCGCGGCGAGGTGCTCGGTCTGCTCGGCCCCAACGGCGCGGGCAAGACGACCACGGTCCGGCTGCTGACCGCGCTCATCGAGCCGACCGAGGGCACGGCGGCGGTCGAGGGCTTCGATGTCCGCGAGCGACCGGACGAGGTGCGTGCCCGGGTCGGCATCCTGACCGAGACCCCCGGCCTGTACGACAAGCTGAGCGCGACCGCCAATCTCGATTTCTTTGGCCGGTTGTACGGGCTGGACCCGGCGACCCGCGCGGCCGGGATCGAGCGCTATCTGCGGCTGTTCGGGCTGTGGGACCGGCGCGACGACGTGGCCGGCACGTTCAGCAAGGGCATGAAGCAGAAACTGGCCATCGCCCGGGCGCTGCTGCACGACCCGGCCGTCGTCTTCCTGGACGAACCGACGGCAGCCCTGGACCCGGAGGCGGCGTTCGTCGTGCGCGAGGCGATCGAGACCCTGCGTCGGGCCGGCCGGACGATCGTGCTCGCCACCCACAACCTGGACGAGGCTGATCGATTGTGCGACCGGATCGCGTTCGTGCGCGGCGGTCTGGTCCGGATCGATTCGCCGGCGGCGCTGCGCGGGGCGCTCGGCAAACGCGGTCTGACGATCCGACTCGCCTCGGCGGCCTCGGCGTCGCTGGTCGACGCGCTTCGCGGCATCGAAGGCGCCGACGCCGTTGAATCGGTCGATGGCGTCGTGCGGATCGGGGCACCTGATCCGGAATCGATCGCGCCGGCCGTCGTGCGCACGGTCGTCGGGTCCGGCGCCGACATCATCGAGGTCCATGTCGAGCGGACGTCGCTCGAACAGGTCTATTTCGAGGTGATGGGCGTGCGACCGGGCGCGGACGGCGTGGAGGCGCAGGCCTGATGCGGGCCTCGATCGTGGGGACGATCCTGCGCCGCGAGTGGATGGAGACGATCCGCAATCGGCTGCTGGTATCGACCATCGTCATCCCGCCGATCGTGCTGACCGTGGCGCCGATCATCCTGGGTGCAGCCATCGGCGAACGGGCGCTGCCGGCCGATCTGGCGGCCGCGGTCCTCGCCCAGAAGCCTGAGTGGGCCTCGTTCAGCCCGGCCGAGCTCGCCGGTGCCTTCGCGGTCCAGCAGTTCCTCGTGTTCTTCCTGCTGATGCCCGCGTATGTTCCGCTGTCCATCGCCACATTCAGCATCATCGGAGAGAAGCAGGCGCGCTCGCTCGAGCCCGTGCTGGCGGCCCCCATCCGGACCTCGGAGCTGCTGGCTGGCAAGGCGATCGCGGCCCTCGTTCCCGGGCTGCTCGCGGGCTGGATCACCTACCTGGTATTCGTGGTGCTGGCGTCCATCGTCTACGGGCCCAATCTGTTCGGCGCGGTCACGGACGCGTCCTGGCTGGCGGGCGTCTTCCTGCTGGGCCCGGCCGTCGGGCTGTCGTCCGTGGTGGCCGGCGTGATCGTGTCCGCTCGGGTCAATGATCCGCGCGTCGCGCAGCAGATCGGCGGGGTGATCATCGTGCCGATCGTCGGGATCGTGCTGGCCCAGGCCACCGGGACTGTGCTGGTGGGCGCCGCTGGGTATGCATTGATGGCCGTCGCGGTGCTGGTCATCTCGCTGATCGGCCTGCGCATCGGGGTCCGCCTGTTCGACCGGGAGGCGATCCTGACACGCTGGCGGTAAACGGGGACGGCGGCGGCGCGGGTCGCCGGAGCCATAGCTGATCATTCACCGGGCGACTACGGATCGTCGCGCTGGGCGAGGCGGGGCGGGTCGCTGGAGCCGTTGCTGATCATTCGTCGGGTGACTACGGATCGTCGCGCTGGGCGGGGATGGGCGGGGGCGCCGGAGCCATAGCTGATCATTCACGGGGTGACTACGGGTCGTTCGCGCGAGGACGGGCGGGGCGGGGCTGGGTAACTGCGCCGGGCCGAACTCTGGCCGTAGTCATGGGGTGAATGATCAGCTACGGCGAGCGGAGACCCGACCCGCCGCCATGAGCGCAACCCCGCCGGATGCCAACAAGCCGATGAGCCCAACCGCCCGTATGATGGCCCCCGATGGCAACCACCGCGACCCGGGCTGAGTGGCTCATCTTCCTCGCTCTCGGGTTCATGTGGGGATCGTCCTACCTGTTCATCAAGCTCGCGGTCGATTCGTTCGGGACGTTCACGCTCGTGGCACTGCGGCTGCTCATCGGCGCGGCAACCTTATGGATCGTGTTGCGGGCGAGCCGCACGCCGCTCCCGCGCGAGCGTCGGATCTACGGTCACCTCATCGTCATGGCCGTCATCAATATCGTGCTGCCGTTCTCGCTCATCACCTGGGCGGAGCAGTCGGTCGATAGCGCGCTCGCGGCGATCCTCAACTCGTCAGTCCCGCTGTTCGTCATCGTCATCGCGCCGATGTTCCTGCCCGAGGAACCGATCCGGGTGAATGGGATCGTCGGGCTCGCCGTCGGGTTCATCGGGATCCTGGTGATCGTGTCACCGGGGTTGGTGGGGGCGACCGGCAACATCGCCGGCGAGCTGGCCCTGCTCGGGTCGTCGCTGACCTACGCTATCGGCAACGTCTATAACCGGCGCAACGTCCGGGGGCTGCCGCCGCTGATCCCGGCCGTGTTCCAGGTGACCTTCGCGCTGGTCATCGTCGGGGTCCTGGCGCTCGTGTTCGAGCGGCCGTGGGAAACGGCGACACCGGATCTCGAGGCGTGGTTCTCGGTCGCCTGGCTCGGGATCCTCGGGTCGGGAGTGGCCTACCTGCTGTACTTCCGCCTGCTCGGTCGGTGGGGCGCGACCCGGACATCGCTCGTCGCGTACCTGCTGCCGGTCGTCGGGATCGTGCTGGGGTTCATCGTCCTCCAGGAGCCGATCGACGGCACGCTTATCCTCGGCACCGCGCTCGTCATCGGTGGGGTGGCGCTGGTCAACGGCCGCTGGGGCCGCCGCCGCCTGTTCGCTCGGGTACCACCGGTCGAGGCCGCCTGACCCTGGCGAGCGTCATCCCCCAAGCGCCAGCAGCACGGCGCCCCCGACGATCAACACAGACGCCCCGATACGCCGCCCGGTCTCGCGCCGGTTGACGGCCTCACCGAGGCGGACGGATCCCCACGCGGCTGCGAAGACCGTCGCCGATTCGCGCAGCGGCGCGACGCCGGACAGTGGCGCCACGCTGAGGGCCCACAGGATCAGGCTGTAGGCACCCAGCGTCAGCAAGCCACCGATCACGGCGCTTCGGACCTCTGGCCCACCGCCGCCGAAGACCGCACCGAGGCGCGCCACGAACCGGACCCACAGAAGGAGCGCCACGGACGCGGTCACCCACAAGATCGCGGCGTACGGCAAGGGATCGATCAGGCGGGTCCCCACGCGATCGATCGCGCTGTATGTCGCGATCGATACGCCCGTCGCGAGGGCGAAAGTCACCGCCGGGTCCAGCCCATGACCCTGGAGCACGCGCCACGGCCGTTGCAGCACCAGAAACCCGCTTAGCAGTGCGCCAACGCCCAGGTACCCCGCGACGCCCAGCCGCTCGCCCAGCAGCCCCACTCCGATCGCCACGGCCAACAGCGGCGCCGTTCCGCGCGCCAGCGGGTAGACGACGGACAGGTCGCCCCGTCGATACGCTGCCGAGAGCAGGATGAAATAGGCGGCCTCGACGACGCCGGACAGCACGCCCAGCACCACGCCCTCGACTGGCACAGCCGGTTGCCCCGCAGCGAACCACGCCGCGATCCCGACCGGTACGATCGCGACGGTAGAGGCCACCATCCCGACCGTCGCCGCCCGGAGCGGATCCCCGGCGGTCTTGAGCCGGACGTTCCAGGCGACGTGCAGGACCGCGCTGAGCGCGACGATCCCGATGACGAAGGGTTCCACCCCCGGACGTTACCTGCCAACGTCCCGCCGCTGCAGGCCCCAGGCGCCGACGACCAGGCCACCGACCGTCAACACAGCCGCCGCGACGATGCCAAAGGGCTCGGCGGCGCCCGCGATCGGCTGGCCGAGCTGGCGGAACAGCGACAGGTCCAGGATCTCGTCCGGCAGATCCAGGGCCTGGCCCAGCGTGTCGAGCAGGAACGTGCCGATCACCAACCCGGCCGTCACCGGCGCCGCCAGCGATGACCGCACGAGCCCGCCGACCGCCAGCCCGATCCCGGCGAAGCCCGCGGTGGCAAGGCCGAGCACCGCGACCCCGACGACCGGGTCCGATATCTCCCCGGCCTGGGCGGCCACGGCGACCGCGACGATCACGGCCAGCACGAGCGTCATGATCGCTATCGCCCCGTACACCCCGAGCCCGCTCAGCAGGAACCAGCGCACCCGGGACAACGGGGTGGTCAGGACGAGGTCCAGCCGGCGTCGACCCTCGTCGCTGGACCAACCGGCAAGGAAACTGGCGCCGGCAAGCCCGAGGATGAACGACCCGAACGTAAAGAACGTGAGCTGCAGGATCCCCGATGGTTGCCGGAAATCGATGTCCGGGTAGATGAGCGCGATGATCGCGGCGATCTGGGGGATGGAGGCGATGCTCTCGGCGAACGCCTCGGCCGAGGCGATGATGAGCGTCGCATAGACACCCACCCCGCAACCCCATGCGATCGCGATGGCGGCGCGATCGGCCAGCTGGCGCGAGAACGGACCGCCGATCCCGGCCGGCAACGACGGCAGCCGCAGCCAGCGGAGCGCCGTCGAGTCGCCGAGGTCGCGTCGCTCGAACGCCGCCACACCCACGGCCAGCAGGCCGGCACAGACCGCGCCAAGCAACCCGAGCGAGGGCCAGTCGGTCACCCCGGCCAGCGGCCGATGACCGGCCGTCCACGTGTAGAAGGACAGCGGCTCCAGCGTCGCGATCAACGGTGACAGGGAGCCGTACGAGTTGACGAGGTAGCCCCCGAACAGGGCGATCAGCCCGAACGCCATGGCCCGGGTCCGACCGACGAACGGTGCCGCCGCGAACGAGACGGAACCCGCGGCCAGCATCATCAGCCCGTACAGGAGCGCCTGCCCGAGCGCGGAGCTGAGCGCGATGTCGTCCCCGGGCAGGACCGCAAAGGCCACCCCGGTGAGCCAGGTGATGACCGCGAACGCGGCCATCGCGGCAATGAGCGCCGTGATGTGGCCGCCGAGCTTCTGGAGGGCGATCGACCGCCGGCTCTGGGGCGTGGAGGCGAGCAGATCCAGACTGCCCTTCGCCGCCTCGCCGGACAGCGTGCCGGACAGGGCGAGCACAGACCACAGCCCAAGGATCACCGGCAGCGTATTCCCGACCCGCCAGGACAGGAACCCGCCGAGTGTCTCGATATTGATGGGCTCACCGAGCAGCCCGCGCATCGCGAGCGGCAGCGAGGTCATGCCCGCGATGAACTGCTGGCGCAGCTCCAGCGTCGCGAACTGGATGCCGTACGGTGCGCCCGTGGCCAGCATGAAGAACCCCGCGAGCCCGCCGACGACCAGCGCCGCGCGACGGCTGTCCCGGACCGTCTTTGCGTAGACGGAACCCAGGCCCATGACCCGGGCCCACGGCCCTGACCGGCCAGCCCGTCGGGGCTCGCCAGCGCCGAGCGGCCGAGCGTCAACGGCCATCCGTGGCCCCGTACTGGGCGAGGAACACGTCCTCGAGGTTGGGCTCGCGGCTCACGACGTCAACGATGCCGTGCGGCGCGGCAGCAGCCAAAACGGCCCCGATCGGGCCCGAGACGCGCATCCGGATGACGGAGCCATCGACCTCGACGTCGCTCACCCCCTCGATCGACGAGAACAGGCCGGCGGCAACAGGCGTCGCGAAGATGAGCTCGACATGGTGGAACGCCAGTCGGCGGATGGCCTCGATCCGATCGACCTGGACCAGCCGACCCTCGCGGATGATGGCCACCCGATCGCACGTCCGATCGACCTCATCGATGACGTGCGAGCTGAGAAAGATCGTTCGACCATCGGCGCGAGCCTCGCGGACCAGCTCGAAGAACGTCTGCTGGACGAGCGGGTCCAGGCCAGATGTCGGCTCGTCCAGGATGAGCAGGTCCGGCCGGTGCTGGAACGCGACGACCAGGCCCACCTTCTGCTTGTTCCCCTTGCTGTATTCCTTGAACCGCCGGCTCGTGTCGAGGTTCAGCCGCTCGATGAGCCGGGACACATACGCTCGATCCACCCCTCCGCGCAGATTCGCGAAGTAGTCGATGGTGTCGGCGCCGGTCAATCGGTCGTACAGGTCGAACTCGCCGGGCAGATAGCCCACCCGGCGATGGATGGCGACGGGGTCCGCGGTGGTTTCGATCCCGAATACCTCGGCCCGCCCGCTCGTCGGGCGGATCAGGTCGAGCAGCACGCGCATCGTCGTCGTCTTGCCGGCACCGTTCGGGCCGAGGAACCCGAAGATCTCGCCCTCCTGGACCTCGAGGTCCAGCTCGATGATGCCTCGGTGGCTGCCATAACTCTTGGTCAGGCGCTCGGTCTTGATGACGAGGGTCATGGCATACGGCCTCAGACGTCCCAGCCCCGTGCGAGGCGATGATCGGCGGGGAGGAACGGTAACTGGCGGTCCACCAG
>JANOIS010000256.1:0-1990 GCA_031407755.1 Chloroflexota bacterium
TCGTCGGCAAACGCCAGACTGTCCACGCCGATGCCGAGCTCGTCGGCGATCTCCTGGAGATTCGTGGTCTTGTCCTGCCAATTGATCCTCCAGGCCGCGAGATGTGACTCGCGGATGAGCATGTGCGGATGTTCGCGCAGCACTTCGAGGACGTCGGCTTCATTGTTCTTGCTGACGAGTGCGAGGAGGACCCCGCGTTCGCGCAGGTTCAGGATCTCGCGCTGGAAGGCGAGATAGGCCGATCCCGGGTAACTCGGATCCAAATGGATCCCGCCGAGCCCGTCCTCGCCCACGATTCCGCCCCACAGCGTGTCGTCGCAGTCCAGGACCAGGCACTTTCGCGGCCTGCCCTTGAGCGCCTGCACGAACTTCGTGCATTCAGCGCCGAGCGCCAGTACCAACGGGACCGCAAGTGGTGATCGGCTCGTCTGCCAGGCTCGCACGTCGATCGCCGACCGGCTTCCGATCCGACTGATCAGGCGCGCGACGTCGACCACCAGGACGTCCGGGTATCCGCCTGCCACCCGCAGGACAGCACGGTTCAAGTCCTCCACGGCGCGTCGATGGCCGCTTTCCAGTTGTGCGTCGAGGATCCCTGTCGTCGTGAGGTCGGGCAGGGGAAACGTGTTGATAAGGATCGGAGCCGGCGTCCTGCCGCGGATCGCCGCGAGTTCGCCGTCGATCCGACCGGCGACCTCACTGACCATGGCCTGGACACTGTCCGGATCGAGTGTGATGAACGCCGTCGCCAGTACGGGCGCCGTCTGCTCGAGCCAGCGCAAGATCAGGATGATGTCCGCTCCGAATGCATCGAGACTGCCATTCGGGCTCAACGCATCACGACCGATGGTGTCGAAGTCGCCGACCCACACGCTGGCACGGAAGCCCATCTCGGCGAGGTCGGCGCGGAGCACCGGAACGAGTGGTTCGACGGTGAAATCACGCAGGATCGCCAGCCGGATCGGCACAAGCGCGCCGTCGTCGGATGTATCTGCATCCAATGCGTTCGCCACGGCGAGCCGAGCGGTGTACCCGGCGTCCGTGTCGAGTCGTGCCAACGCGCGCCGGAGGGCGTCCGTGCTCATCCCAGGGCTGTCGTGCCGGGCGTCGACGCGGCGGCTCGTCGGAGCAGCGCTCCGTAGTTGACTGTCGTGCGCTCCTCCCTCCAGCGATCCTCAGGCACGGCCTCGGCTGCCAGCACCACCTCACGATCAATCCTGAGCCCGCTTGCATCGATCAGTCCGCGGATGTCGTCGGCGGAGCCGAAATAGTAGATGTGGTCGGCTGCCGGGCAGTTGGCGCACGTCGTCAGGAAGATCGTGCCGTCGGGTGTGAGCAACTCGGTAGCCCGTTCAAGCAGGGCGCCGGCATCGTTGACGTGCTCGATGAGCTCGCCGAGCACGATGAGGTCGAACGATCCGAGCGCAAGATCCGGTCCCATGAAATCGGCCAGGACGAAACGGACCGAGTCCTGCGGCACGTCGAAGGCGTCGAGGAACTCGCGCGTGACCTGGATCGAGCTCTGGCTGATGTCCACCACGGTCAGCTCGACACCAGGATGCCGCCGGATCAACTCCGTCGTGAACACCCCGTGGCCCGCCCCGACCTCCAGGCTTCGTTGTGGCCGAAGATGCGCCAGTCCGTCCCGGAACAACTGGAACAGCGCGTAGTGGTTCGGCCAGAACAGGTAGGTGAGCAGCAACCCGATGAGGTAGCCGCGCATCCGGGTCGGGTCGCTGTAGACGGTGTCATTCGCATCGGCCGCGTCGTCGAGGCGATAGACGCCGGTCTTCCTGAACCGGATCTGTTCGCGCAGCATCTCCAGGCACAGCCCGTCGTAGGCCTGGGCCGCTGCCAGGGCATCGGCGGGGGTTCGCATGAAGGCCGCCGCGAGAGATCGGCTCACGTCCTCCGCGAAGGCGAAGTAGGTGTCGTCGCGCTCGCGGAGCATCGTCCGAATGCGCTTGCGCTGGAGCGGATTGGAGGCCCC
>JANOIS010000263.1:0-4672 GCA_031407755.1 Chloroflexota bacterium
GCCGTGTCGCCGGTCCCGGTCGCTGTCGGCTTCGGCGTCAGCAAGCCTGCCCACGTCCGTGCCATCGTCAGGGCCGGCGCCGACGGCGTCATCGTGGCGTCCGCCCTCGTCGATGCGCTCGGGGCAGACGGTCGAGATATCGGTGGTCTGCGCCGCCTGGTCCACGACCTGCGAGCCGCCACGACCCGCTGACGTCAGTTCGCTGAAAGGCGAAGATCGAACCGATCGACCTCGAGCGCGCACTCATTGGTATGGAGGCGACCCTGGACCAGCCGAACGCCCGACTGCGCCCTCTGGTCGAAGCCGCGTGCGCCGGCGATCGCGACGCCTTCCGGGCGCTCGTTGAGCCGTATGTCGGCAGGGCGCTCGGTGCGGCCACCATCATCACCCGATCTCCGGCGGACGCCGCTGACGCCGTGCAGGATGCCCTCCTTTCCGCCTGGCGCGGCCTGCCCCAGCTGCGCGACCCCGAAGCGTTCCCGGCGTGGTTCCGCCAGCATGTCGTGCGCGCGGCGACGCGCGCATCGCGGACTCGACGTCGTGTCACCGAGTTGGACGTCGAGATGCCCGATGGCGCGGACGATCTGGACCGCGCGGTGGCGCGCCGAACCCTCCGCAGGGCGTTCGATCGCCTTGAACCAGACGACCGGCTGCTCCTGACCCTGCATCAGTTCTGGGGCCTGCCCATCGCCGAGACCGCGTCCCACCTCGGGATACCGGAAGGCACCGTCAAGTCGCGGATCCATGCCGCGATGGACCGGCTTCGGGCGGCCTACGACGCGGAGGAACGACGATGACCGACGACCTCGACCGGCGCCTCGGGGAGCTGCTCGCCGACCAGGGACGCCCGGACCCATCGGTTGTCGGGGCCCTCCTCGACGGGATCGGGCGGCTCCCGCGCCGTCGGGCGCATCGGTGGCTGCCGGCGGCGGCGGTCGGTGCGATCGCCCTGATCGGCCTCGCCGGGATAATCGCCCTGCGACCATCCACTGGCCTCGGGGGCCCGCCCTTGCCACCGGATCCGGCCGCGTTCGCCGGCGACCCCCGGATGACCGCCTGCTACGCGGGCGCGGGCGAGGTCGAAGCCGCCTTCGAGATGCGTCATGCCCGCGACTATCAACGCCATCTCCCTGGGATGCTGCGCTCACCCGAGCTGGAGGTCGATGATCCGGCATTCGTCGTCATCTTCGTCGGCGAAGTGTCACTCCCGCGTATCGGGCCGGCCTCTGGTGACGGCCAGATCGTGTGCGTCCTCGTCGGCGATACCCCAAACGTCTACGTAGGGGTCGACACCACTGGTTTGCAGGCGACGGTCCCCATTGCTGGCGATGACCCGGGTCCGGCCAGCCCACCGCCTGTCGCCACCGCCACCGCCACCGCCGCGGCGGGTCCGACCGTCGAACCGGCACCCGCCTGGGTCGTGGATCTCGCCGGCCAGCTCGAGTGCGATGGACGGCTCGTCGACGTCGGGATGGAAGTCCCCACCGACATCGGGCCGATGGATCCGGGCGCCACACCCGAGGAGGCCCTTGAGCACCTGCTGACCGGCGCCTATGTGTGGTTACCGGCGGGCGGCTTTGAACGGCCACAGATAGACGGCACGTGGGCGCTCCATCGCTACGTCGTGGGTGGGCGCCTCAAGGTGATCGCCGTGAGCACGAATCGATTTCCTGGCATCCCGGAGGAAGTGGGCTGGGAGGTCGTCGGGATGCGGGCCTGCGACCCCGCTGAGTTCGATGCACGGGATGGCCTGACCGACGCAACGACCCTGTGGCTCTCTGCCGATGACGTTGTCGTTCCGACGGGGCGGATCTTCAGCCGGCCCGGGCCGGGTCATTGCGGCTGGGAGGACGTCACCTTCCTGCACTTCGAGGACCAGTTGTATCTGCGCGATCCCAAGGGCGTGCTCGCGGATTCCACGATCGGTCGATTCGATCCGGATATCGCGCTCCCAGCCGAGGCGATCGACACGGGATTTCACACCCCGGAATGGCGCCTATTCACGGTTTCCGGGGCCGACGCCGTGTTCGTGCGAACCCCGGTCGGTGGCGTCGAACGCTGGCCACGGACACGGGACGAGGTCGGCTGCCTGTAGGCGGCACCGTTCGCTATCCTCCCTCCATGGCCGACCCGCCCATCGACATCGCGGAGGAAGTCACCCCCAGGAAGGCCTTCGTCTGGGCGGTCGAGTGGCCGGGATGGTGCCGGAGCGGCAAGGACCGTCACCTCGCGATCGGCTCGCTGATCGATCACGCGGCGCGCTACGCGAAGGTGGCCAGGGCTGCCGGGTTCGACTATCCCGCGATGGTGGCGTCGGACGTACGTATCGTTGAGTCGGCCGAGGGCGGGGGTGGCACGGAGTTCGGCGTCCCGTCGGCGATCATCGAGCTCGATCGGCATGCCTTGACCCTGGCCGACGCAGAGCGCCTCGCGTCGCTGGTCGAGGCTGCGTGGACGATAGTCGAAGGCACCGCCGCGAAGGCGCCGCCCTCCCTTCGCAAGGGTCCGCGCGGGGGCGGTCGCGACACCGCCCGAGTCATCGACCACGTGGTCGAAGCCGACCATGCTTACGCCCGCGAGATCGGCCTGCGATCGCGACCCGCGGGTCCGACCGACCGTGAGGCGGTCAGGGCCGAGCGAGCCGCCGTGCTCGATGTCCTCCGCCAGCCCTCCGACGGCTCGCCGCTTGCCGAGCGGAAATGGACGCTCCGCTACGCCGCCCGCCGCATCGCGTGGCACGCTCTCGACCACGCCTGGGAGATCGAGGACCGCACCGAGCCGACCGAATGACGCCGCCCGTCCGGCCCCCCGCCCCCGCGCTGGCGCCGCCCGTCCCGTCCGGCCCCCCCGCCCCCGCGCCGGCGTCGCCCCCCGCTGATCGCTGGCATTGATCAGATACAGCGTCCCCACGAGGAGGTGGTGCCCCGGACCGACGTTCGGGGGTAGCAACCCCTCGTGCCACAGCCCCGATCGATCACCCACAGCGATCAGCACCCGTCGCCGCGCGGACCCCCGCCCTCACCCGTCGCCGCGCGGACCCCCGCCCGTCCCGTCCGGCCCCGCTGATCGCTGGCATTGATCAGATAGAGCGTGTCCACCAGGAGGTGGTGCCTCGGATCGACGTTCGGGGGTGGCAGCCCCTCGTGCCACGCCCCCGATCGATCAACCACAGCGATCACCACCGGTCGCCTCGTGGGGCCCCGCGCTCACCCGTCGCCCCGCGCGGACCCCGCGCTCACCGGTCAGGTCAGGGCGACTCCCCGCGGTCGCGATCACGATCGCGCGTCTCGAGCGCCCTGGTCGCCGCGAACAGTCGTCGGTACAGCGCCAATAGGTCGGCCTGTGGCAGCGGCCCCTCGTTCGCCATCGAGACCCGCAGCAGCACCTCGCGTTCCCGTTCCGCGTCGCGGATCGCCCGCCGACCCGCGGCAGCCTTGGCCTGCCCAGCTTCGCGCGCGAGCGCCGCTCGCTCGTTGAGCAGCGCGACGATCCGCCGATCGAGCACATCGATGCGGTGACGCAGCCGTCGAAGCTCCGGCGATTCGACCGGCCGCCGCCCCCGGCCCAGCCCCTCAGCCACCGACCACTCCGAACCGCCGGGCGATCGATTCGAGCGCCAGGTGGTACCCACGCGCCCCCTGGCCAACGATCGACTCAAGGGCGACGTCCTGGAGAAAGTTCACGTGGCGAAACGCCTCGCGCTGCGACGGTTCGGACAGATGGACCTCGATGAACGGACGCTGGATAGCGAGCAGAGCGTCGCGCAGCGCCACGCTCGTATGGGTCAGCCCCCCGGCGTTGACGATCGCGACATCGAAGTCGCACGCGTGTAGTCGATCGATCAGGGCGCCTTCGTGGTTCGACTGGAAGAAATCGACGGCGAGATCCAGCTCGGCGGCGCGGGCGGCGATGCCCTCGTGGATCTCATCGAGCGACTGATGGCCGTAGATCTCGGGCTCGCGCGTCCCGACGAGGTTCAGATTTGGCCCTTGCAGGACCAGCACGCGCGTCACGAGGCGGCCGCAGCAGCCAGGAGCGAGTCAGCCGCCTCGCGAATGATCTCGTCCGCCACATCGGCCCGAACCTCGACGCCATCGGCTGTGGGGAGCACCCAGCGCAGTCCGTCGCTGTCGTGCTTCTTGTCCGTGGCCAGATGGTCCATCACGTTCTCCAATGCGTACGGGAGCGGTGCGCGCGCCAGTCCCAGATCGTCCAGGAGCCGCGTGATCCGAGCCGCGCGCTCGGGCGGCGTCAGGCCGATCGCCAGCCCGATCCGGCACGCCGCGCGCAGCCCATAGGCGACCGCTTCGCCATGCAAGAGCTCGCGGTAGCCAGCCGCGGCCTCGACCGCGTGGCCCACCGAGTGACCAAGGTTGAGCGTGATCCGGCCGCCTTTCGGGCCGCGTTCGCGCTCGTCGGCGGTGACCACCTCGATCTTGGCCCAGGCGCTCCGCTCGACGAGTTCAGCCACGTCCCCGCGGGCCGCCGACGCCGCCTCACCGCGGGCGATCTCGCGGCCGTGACGCTCGAGCAGGGTGAACAGCCGCTCGTCCCCCAGCGCCGCCATCTTCACGGCTTCGCCGAGGGCGGCCCGTCGCTGCCGCTCCGGGAGCGTGCCCAGCACGGCGACATCGATGACGATCGCGGCCGGCTGATGGAACGCCCCGACCAG
>JANOIS010000274.1:0-10637 GCA_031407755.1 Chloroflexota bacterium
CTCGAGTTGCTCGGCGACCTCGCCGACATGGACGGCTAAACCCCACACGGCCGGAGCGGGGCGCCGTCGGAGGAGCCAGCGGGGGCGGGGCTGATCGGTTGCATTGATCGATTCGGGGATCACCGTGCACGAGTCGTGCGCAGGATCGACGTTCTGGGGCAGGATCTCCTCGTGGTCGAGCCCCGATCGATCAACCACACCGATCAGGCACGTAACCGGGGGGCCGGGTGGGGGGCCGGGGGTCCGGGTGCGCGGCGGTGACCGGAGGGCGCGGGACGTGACGGGGGCCGGATCGGTGACGCGAGGGCCGGTCTGGGTTCAGGCGGGCTCGCCCGGATCCGACTCGGCGCGCGCCGGGCGCGCGAGCGGCGCCAGGCCGGCGGGCGATACGGACGTCACGTCGGTGGCCGACCCGATCAGCGCCGACGCACCGGCGTCGTCCGCTCCGTTGAACTCCACGACGAACGCGCGCATCTCCGAGTGCTCGGTCCAGGCGGCGTGCGGCACGTCCGGCGGCCAGAACACCGCTTCCCCTGCCGCGACTCTGGTCCGCTCATCGCCGACACCGACCCAGCCGCCACCCTCGAAGACCACGAGCCACGTGGCGTTCGGGCTGGCATACGGCTCGATCCGCGCCCCGCGTGCCAGGGCAAGCTCGGAGACGGTCCCGCGAGCGTCTGCATGGATGATCTGCCCCGACACACCGGTCGTGCCGGCCGGACCATCCGGGCGGCGATGCCCTACCCCGAAGCGGCGAATCTCGATCGGCACGCGAACGACGATCTCAGGCGGGGTTCGCGGCGAGACCCGGGGTCAACGACGTTGGCGCCGCGGCTGGCGCTTCCCGCCGCGCCTGCGGATGGTGGCTTCCGGATCCGCGAACTTCTGCTTCGTGTAGTAACGCTGCCGGGCTAGGCGCTGCTCATGGGCGCGCAGGATCGGCGGAAAGCGAAGGAACCGGATCCAGACCAGCGTTCCCAGCCCGATGATCATCGTGGCCAGCACGAGGATGAAATCGAATACGAAGAGCGACTCGATCATGAGCATGCTGAACGTGATCAGGCCGGTCCACCACAGCCATTCCCACATGTCGACGTACGGGGCGTGTTTGTGGAGCGCCCGTGTGCGGACGTTGTACAGGACGATAAGCACGACGAGCAGGACGCCGGACGAAATCCAGGTCGGTGCGAACAGGTCCGGAAAATTGAAGCTGCTGAACGACGTGAACAGGTAATCCCAGGGCAGGAGCGTCACGAATGGGCCTCGCGCGGTGGCGGTGGTTCAGAGGTCGGCGGCACGGCCGACGATGTCCGGGAGTATGCCATGTCGGACGCTATAATCGGTCCGCGCCACTCAGCGCCATTCAGCGCTGTTCGGCCGCCGTTCGGCCGCCTCGGGCGCCTGACGCGCCGACAACGGCGAGCGGGATGGAGGAATAGCCCGGGTGCGAGCCCTGCTGTCAGTCGCGAACCGGGATGGGATCGTGATGCTGGCGCGCGATCTGCGCCGCCTGGACGTGGATCTCGTGGCCACAGATGGAACGCGCGAATTCCTGGCCGCCGACGGCATCGAGGTCGCCAGCGTGTCGGACCTGACCCAGGTACCCTCCCTCGTCGGCGGCCAGGTCAAGACGTTCCACCCGGCCGTGTACGCCGGGATCCTCGCACGGCGTGATGTCCCCGAACAGCTCGCCGAACTCGTCGCCCACGGGATCGGACTCATCGACATCGTCGTCGTCAATGTCAAGCCGTTCGCTCCGGAGGTCGGTGCGCGACTGGTCGGGATCGATGAGGCCATCGAGATGATCGACGTCGGCGGGGCGGCGCTGCTCGGGGCGGCAGCCCGCAATGCCGCCGGGGTCGCCGCGGTTGCGAGCCCGACGCATTACCGGACGATCGTCGACGAGATCGGCCGGCTCGGTCAGTGCAGCCCCGAGTTGCGCGCGCGTCTCGCGGCCGAGGCATTCAGCACGGTGGCCGCCTACCACGCCGAGATCGCCGCGTACCTCAACCAGATCGCCGGCAACCGATTTCCGAGCCGACTCGCGCTCGTCCTCGAGAAGGTCGATGACCTGCGCTACGGCGAGAACCCGCACCAGAGCGCAGCGTTCTACCGCGAGACGACTCACCGCAGCGCCACGCTCGCCGACGCGACCCAGCTCCAGGGCGGACGGCCGTCGTTCAACAACCTGCTCGATCTCGACTCGGCGTACCGCATCGCGCGCGACTACACCGCCCCGACCGTGGCCATCGTCAAACACACGGATCCCGTCGGGCTGGCCTCGCACGACGAGCTGGTCGAGGCCTATCGGCACGCCCTCGAGACCGACCCGGTCGCCTCGTTCGGCGGGATCGTGGGGGTCAACCGCGAACTGGACGGGGCGACGGCGCGGGAGATCGTGGCGAACTCGTACGAGGCGGTCGTTGCGCCGGGCTTCAGCCAGGCCGCGGTCGGCATCCTGCGCGCCAAGACCGGCCTGGAACTGCTCGCGGTCCCGCCCGACCCGACGGACGGCATGCGCGACTACGGCATCGCCAATCTCGACTTCAAGCGGGTGGCGGGCGGGCTGCTCGTCGAGGATCTCGACGAGCTGGGCCTGGACCGCGGCCACCTCCAGGTCGTGACCAAGCGGCGGCCGACGCTCGAGGAGCTGACCGACCTGCTGTTCGCGTGGCGCGGGGTTCGCCATGTCCGCTCCAACGCGATCATCCTCGCGCGCAACGGTGCGACCGTGGGCATCGGCGCCGGGCAGGCGTCCCGCCAGGTATCGGTGGAGATCGCCCTGCGCCGGGCGGGTGATCGGGCGAAGACCGCGGTCATGGCCTCGGACGCGTACTTTCCGTTTCCGGACGGGATCCAGGCGGCCGCCTCGGCCGGCGTCACGGCGATCATCCAGCCGGGCGGATCGATCCGCGACGAGATGGCCATCGAGGTTGCGGATCGCCACCACCTCGCCATGGTGTTCACCGGTCGGCGACACTTCCGGCATTGACTGACGGCGCCGCCGTGCGCCGCGACCACGGGGAGGATCCATGGAACAGTTGCTTGCTCTGGAAATGGTCCGCGTCACAGAGGCGGCTGCGATCGCCTCCGCCCGATTCATGGGCCGAGGCGCCAAGGACGAGGCCGACGCCGCGGCGACGACGGCGATGCGGTCGACGATGGACGAGATCGATTTCGCCGGTCGGATCGTCATCGGCGAAGGGGAACGGGACGAGGCGCCGATGCTCTATATCGGCGAGCGCGTCGGGCGGAAGGGTGCTGGCCGGGTGGACCTGCCGGAGGTCGATATCGCTGTCGATCCGCTGGAGGGCACGAATCTCGTCGCCCACGGCCAGGCGGGGGCGATCACGGTTCTTGCGGCGTCCGAGACGGGCGGCCTGATCCACGCCCCGGACACGTATCTCGAGAAGCTGTGCGTCGGGCCGGGCGCCGCGGGTCACGTGGACATTCGCGAGTCAGCCACGGAGAATCTCGGCCGAATCGCCGAGGCGCTCCACCGACGCGTCTCGGATATCACGGTCGTCATCCTCGAGCGGGACCGGCACGAGGCGTTGATCGCCGAGGTCCGCGAGACAGGGGCCCGGATCCAGCTCATCGGTGATGGTGACCTGTCGGCGGCCATCAGCTGTGCCGTGTCCGGCACGGGCGTGCATGCCGTGATGGGGATCGGCGGGGCGCCCGAGGGGGTCATCACCGCCGCCGCGCTGCGCTGTCTCGGCGGCGAGATCCAGGCTCGTTTTCGGTATCGCTCGGTCGAGGAACGGGAGCGTGGGGCACGGATGGGTCATGGCGACGAGGATCGGGTGTACCGGACGGAGGAGCTCGCTCCGGGCGAAAACCTCGTCTTTTCCGCCACGGGTGTGACCGCAGGCGACCTGCTGGAGGGCGTCCGCTTCTTCGGCGGCGGGGCGCGGACCCACTCGCTGGTGATGGCCTACCAGAGCAAACAGGTCCGGTTCGTGGACACCGTCCACATGTTCGACCGGGACAGTCCGCCGCGCGTGCGCCTTTGACATGACCGTGGGTCCTGGTTTCGTCCTGGCGAACGGCGTGACAGGCGCACTACCATGGCCAGCATGATTCTCGACGTCGAGCGCATCCTGACGGCGGGTCTGGGCAACACGACTCATCTCATCGGGTCCGGAGGCGAGGCCGTGGTCGTGGATCCGCCCCGCGATGCGTGGCGCGTGACGGCTGCGGCGGCCGCGCGCGGGTGGCGCCTCACCCATGTCCTCGAGACCCACGTCCACAACGACTATCTTTCGGGCGCCCTGGAACTGCGCGCCGCCACGGGCGCCACGATCGTCGCGCCAGCGCGCGGTCGCTACGCCTTCGAACATCGCGCCGTGGACGACGGTGACGTCGTCCAGATCGGTGATCTCCAGCTGGTCGCGCGGGCGACGCCCGGGCACACACCGGAACACCTGGCGTGGGAGGTGGGTTCCCTTGGCGCCACGGTCCCCGAGGCCGTCCTGACCGGCGGGAGTCTGATGGTCGGCAGTGCGGGACGCACGGATCTGCTTGGCCCGACCGCTACGGACGGCTTGACCCGAGACCAGTTCCGGACGATGCGTGCCCTGTCGGCATTGCCGGACGATGTGGGGGTGTGGCCGACCCATGGCGCCGGCAGCTTCTGCGGCTCCGGGCCAGCGGGCGGGGCTCGCACATCCACGATCGGCCGGGAGCGGGCGTCCAACCCGTTCCTCCAGATGGCAACGGAGGCGGACTTCGTGGCCGAAATGCTCGACGGCGTGGGGCCGTACCCAACCTACTACTCGGCGATGGCTCCCATCAATCGCTCCGGGCCCCCGGTCCTGGGTCGGCCACCGACGGCACCGATCCTTGACGTGGAGACGGCGTTCGCGGCATCGGGGACGGGAGCACGCATCGTCGACGCGCGGTCGCGGACGAGCTTCGCTGCGGGCCACATCCCGGGTTCGCTCAACATCGAGCTGGACGACAGCTTCGCCTCGTACGTCGGCTGGTTCGTGCCGTTCGGCGGATCCGTCATCCTTGTCTTGCCGGAGCCCGTTGACGAATCGCTGGCTGCGGCGGCCGTCCAGCTCTGGCGGATCGGCTACGACCGGCTCGTCGGGGCGATCGGCGGGGGCGTGGACGCCTGGGCGGAGAGCGGCCGCGCGGTCGCGACCTACCCGACCATGACGATCGGTCAGCTGCGGGCCGAGGATCCGCGCGACCGCGGGGTGATGCTGGACGTCCGTAACCCGCGCGAGTGGCGTGACGATGGCATCGTGCCCGGAGCGCTGACGATCTCGGTCGGGGAACTGCCGGGGCGGATGGGTGAGCTGCCGCGCGTTGGGCATATCACCGTCCTGTGCAAGTCAGGCCAGCGTGCCTCCATCGCGGCGAGCCTGGTCGATGCGAGCGGGCTGGACGTCCGACTGGTGACCGTGGGCGGCGCCCCGGATTGGCTGGACGACGCCGGTTGACGTCCGTCGCCGCGGATCGTCGCCGCGGCCGTCAGCCGAGGCGCAGGTTGGGCAGGACCTCCCGACCAAAGACCTCGATGAACTCGGCCTGGTTACGCCCGACGTTGTGGATATGGACCTCGTCGTAGCCCATGTCAACGTAGTGCTGGATGTGCTTCGTGTGGACCTCCAGGTCGCTGCTCAGCAGGACCCGGTTCTGGAAGTCCTCCGGTCGCACGAGCTTGGCGATCCCCTCGAAGTCCTCCGGGTTCTTGATGTCCTGCTTTGGGAAGAAGGCCATCCCGCCATTGGGCCACTCGACCATCGCGTTGTCGATGGCCTCCTGCTCGGTGCGCGCCCATGAGACGTGGATCTGGAGCATCTTGGGCGATCGCGACGGGTCCTTGCCGGCCTCCCGAGCACCCTCCTCGAACTTGCCCCAGATCATCCCCATCTTGTCGTCGGCGGCGCCGACCGTGATGATCCCGTCGGCGAACTTGCCGGTCTTCTTCGCGTTGACCGGCCCAGCCGTCGCGACATAGATCGGGACCGGCACCTCCGGGCGGGTGTACAGCTTCGCGCGCTCAAGCGTGAAGTACTCACCCTTGTGCCGGACGACGTTGCCGGTGAACAGCTTGTTGATGATCTCGATCGATTCGAACATCATCGCGCTGCGGATCGGGACCTCCGGCCACACCCCGCCGATGACGTGCTCGTTGAGCGCCTCGCCCGCGCCCAGGCCCAGGTAGAAACGCCCGGGGTACATCGCGCCGAGGGTCGCCGCAGCGTGGGCGATGACCGCGGGGTGGTAGCGGAAGCCAGGACAGGTGACGGCCGTCCCGAACCTGAGCGACGTCCGCTGCCCAAGGGCGCCCATGAATGCCCAGGCGAAGGCGCTCTGGCCCTGCTGCGGGGTCCACGGGTGGAAGTGCTCGCTGACCATGAACCCGGCCTCGAAGCCGGCCGTCTCCGCTGCGGCGCACAAGTCGAGGAGCTCGGTGGGATGAAACTGCTCGAGCATCGCCGCGTAGCCGATCTTGGTCATCGAGGATTCTCCGACATCGTGCGTTGGACTCTGGGGTGGCGATTGTCCGGCTCACCAGTCTAGGTGAGCGCCACAGATTCACGCGCCGGTGCTCGATCCCGGTTTCCGGCGCCAGCGGTGGTTCGCAGGGTCCCAGACCCCGATGACTCGCACCGCATCCGGCGGTCCCGCCTCGGCAACCGCCCGCCGGCGCGTCTCGACCGTCTCGGTCCAGCCGGGCGGGATCAGTCCGGGTACGAGGTCAGCGAGCGGCGCCAGCACGAACAGCCGTTCGCCAAGGTCCCGATGCGGAACCTCGAGGCGGCGGACAGCCTTCGCCGGGTCGGAGGTCGCGTCAACGGAGCGCGCGTCCGGAGGCCGATCCACGAGGATCCGGTGGCGACCGAACACGAGCAGGTCCAGGTCCAGCTCCCGGGGCCCCCACCGCGCCCCGACGCGCCGACCGGCGTCCCGCTCGAGGGTCTTGAGCTCGGCAAGCAACGCGAGTGCGCCCGCCTCCGGAGATGGGCCGGCCGGCACGTCCAGTGCCGCGACCGCGTTCCGAAACTCGGGTTGGTCCGTCACACCCCACGGCGCGGTCGCGTACAGCCGCGACACCCCGCGCATGTGGACGCCGGGCACTTCCGCGAGCGCAGCGACCGCCCGGGTCAGGGTCGCAGCGGCATCGCCAAGGTTCGCGCCCAGACCGATGTAGGCCCGGACGCGTCGGTCGCGTGAACGTTCAGCCATGGAGCGCACCTTACTATCCGACGGTGAAGCCTCGAACGGCACCGACCGGGCCCGCCAACCGACCTCGACCGATCATGGTCGTCGGCGGTGGCGCCTTCGCACACGACGGGAACGGTGGGCCGCTCGAAGATCACTGGCTCACGCTGGCGCGCGAGACGCACGGCCATGACCGTCCCCGCGTGTGCTTCATCGGAACGGCGACGGGCGACGACCACGCGGAGATCGATCACTTCCATGAGCTATTCGGCGGCGTCGCGGAGACGACCCACCTGGCACTCTTCGCGCGGACCGTAGCGGACGTCCGGGCGTTCCTGCTGGCGCAGGATGCGATCTTCGTCGGCGGCGGCAACACGGCCAGTCTGCTCGGTGTCTGGCGCGCCCACGGGGTCGATGACGCGCTGCGGGTCGCCCACGATGCCGGCGTGCTGCTGGCCGGTCGATCCGCGGGCGGGATCTGCTGGTTCGAGAGCGGCACCACCGATTCCTTCGGACCGCGGCTGGCGCCACTGACGGGTGCGCTCGGCCTCATCCCGGGCAGCCATTGCCCGCACTACGACGGCGAACCCGAGCGCCGGCCGACCTATCACGAGCTGATCGAAACGGGCGCGCTACCTGCCGGACTCGCCGTCGATGATCACGCGGCCGCCATCTTTGACGGCGCGAACCTCGTCGAGGTCGTGGCCGCGCACGCCAAACCCGCGGCCTATCGCGTCGAGCGGACCCCGGACGGGGTCGTGGAGACGGTAGTGCCCGCCCGGGTCCTGGCGTGAGCGAGGTCGCCGTCGCGATCTTTCATCGACAGGCCGACGCTGACGACGGGCCGCTGGTCCAGGCGACCGCGGCCGCCCGGGCCGCCCTCGCCGAGCGGCACCGAGCTGGCTTCCTGGCGGCCGGGGCGTCGTGCGCGGAGATCGTGACCGGCCCGCCGGATGACCGGTCGTTCGGCGAGCGCCTGGCGTCCGTCGTCGCGTCACTGCCGGTCGACGGCGGCGTCGTGGTCCTCGGCTCCGGGGCCGTACCGCTCATCACGGCCGCGGAGCGACGAGCCTTCGTGGACGCGGCCGGGACATCGGGCGGGCTGGCCAACAACCGGTACTCGGCGGATATCGTGGCGATCGCACGCGCGCGAGCGACCCTCGACGGCGTCGGCGACCTGGCCACCGATAACGCGCTGCCGCGCTGGCTGGCCGAGACGCCCGGCGTCGAGGTTCGCGACCTGCGACATCGGTGGCGCCTCGGCATCGATATCGATGGTCCGCTCGATCTCGTCCTGCTCGGCGGGACCTGGAGAGCTCGGCTGACCAGCGCCGACCGTATGCCGGTCGAGGCGCGCATCGCCCGTATCCGTGCCGTCGCCCGGGATCCCGGCGCCGAGCTCGTGGTCGCCGGCCGAACGAGTGCCGCGACCCTGAGCTGGCTGGAGCGCACCACCACCGCCCGAACCCGCGCTATCGTCGAGGAACGCGGGCTCCGCACGGCGCGGCCCGGCCAGCGGCCGCCGGCGTCCGTTCTGGGCGCGCTCCTGGACCACGACGGGCCAGCGTCACTGGGCACCCACCTGGCTCGACTCGGCGACGCCGCGATCATCGACAGCCGCGTGCTGCTGGCCCACAGACTCGGCGCGGACGAGCGGCGCTGGCCCGTGCCGGAGGACCGCTTCGCGAGTGATCTCCTGCTCCCGGAGCGCGTCGAGGACCCGTGGCTGCGCGACCTGACGTCCGCGGCCGCTGATGCACCGATCCCGATCCTGCTCGGTGGCCACACCCTCGTCGGACCAGGGCTTCGACTCGTCCTGGGACCGCACCGCTAGCATCGACACCATGACGCCAGACCTGCGCCGCACCGGCCCGACCGACCTCAGCGACGTCGGCGAGGACGCGGTGCTGCTCGCCCGGATCCGCGCTGAGATAGGCGATCTCGGTGCCATGCCGTTCGCCCGATTCATGGACCTCGCCCTGTACGACCCCGAGGGTGGCTACTACCGCGCCGCCGAAGCGCGACCGGGTCGAGGTGGCGACTTTCTGACCGCGCCGGAACTGCACCCGATCTTTGGTCAGACGCTGGCCACGGCCCTCGAGCAGGTTTGGGACGGTTTGGGGCGGCCGGACCGGTTCGTCGTCCGCGAGCACGGGGCGGGCGAGGGTGCCCTGGCCGCCGCCATCCTGGGCTCGGTCGCGGGCACCTCGTTCGGGTCGGCCATGCGCTACCAGCCGGTCGAGATCGATCCTCGTCGACTGGCCGCGCTCAGGGCCCGCCTCGCAGCGGGCGGCCACGACGACCGACTCGAGTCCGCCTCGGAGGCGCCGTTCGATGGCGTCGTGCTGGCCAACGAGGTCCTCGATGCGCTGCCGGTCCATCGCGTACGTCGCCGCGGCGATCGACTTGTTGAGCTCGCCGTCGATGTCGATGGCAGCGGCGCGCTGGTCGAGGTCGAGATCGAACCGACGACGCCGGCACTCGCCGGACGCCTGACCGCCGAGGGAATCGCGCTCATCGATGGTCAGACGGCGGAGATCTGCCTCGCCATCGACGACTGGGTCGCTCGCGCCGCCGCCCCGCTCCGCCGCGGCATCGTCCTGCTGATCGACTACGGAGCCCCGGCCGCCGAGCTGTACGATCCGGTCCGGCGCGGTGGCGGCACGCTGCGAGCGTACGTCCGCCACCAGGTGCATGACGACCCGTATCGGCACGTCGGCCGGCAGGACCTGACCGCCCACGTCGATGTCACGGCCGTGGAACGGGCCGCCGGGACAGCCGGCCTGACCAAAATCGGGATCACGACCCAGGCCGAGGCGCTCGTCGGCCTGGGGATCGAGCGTCGCCTCCGGGCGATCCAGACGGACCCCACGACGACCATCGAGGGCTACACGCTCGTCCGTTCGGCCCTGATGCGCCTCCTCGATCCGGCGGCGATGGGCAAGTTCCGGGTCATGGCCTTGGGACGCGGGTGGCCAGTGTCGGCCGACGACGTCTCCCCGACCCTGGGCCTCTTCACGTTCCGCCTGCCCGACCGATCTGGATCACATTCCCGGTAACCCACAAGCGTCGGCGTTCGCGCCCGGGGCCGGAGGTAGGGCGAACGCCGTATTGCGGCTACCCGCCCCCGTTCGCCACCATGACCGTGGTCGTCGCACGACCGCACCGCCGGGGAGTGGGACGTGAACCTGCACGCGCGCTCGGCGCGTCCCGCTCCCCGGATCGGTGTTGACAGCGAACCCCATCGGCAACCACGTTCCGCCGACTGCCCGAACCTGGCGCGATCTGTCGCCTGCCCACCCACGCCGTCCCACCCGCCCGCCCGCGCCTCCCGCGCTAGAATGCCCGTGGCGTCGGCGCCTCCCCGCGGGACTCGCCGGATCGCCGCTCGTTCGGTCCCCAGAGGGAGTTCGATTGGAAGCGATCTGGTACATCGTGGGCTTCGCCTTCGCGGG
>JANOIS010000297.1:0-1611 GCA_031407755.1 Chloroflexota bacterium
CCGCCAAGAGCGCTACCTTCACGGAAGAGGAACGGAGCGCGATGAAGGAGCGCGCAAAGGAGCTGAAGTCGGAAGCACGCGCGGACAAGGACAAGGCCGATGGGGAAAGCGCTGTGCTCGCGAAGATCGCCGAGATGCCTGATTCGGATCGCGCCTTAGCCGAGCGGATCCATGCTGTCGTAAAGGCCAGCGCGCCAGCCCTCTCCCCGAAAACCTGGTACGGGATGCCCGCATATGCCAAGGACGGCAAGGTCGTCTGCTTCTTCACAAGCGCGGATAAGTTCAAGTCGCGGTACGCGACGTTCGGCTTCAGCGACGAGGCGAACCTCGACGAAGGCGCCATGTGGCCGACCTCGTTCGCTCTGACGAAGTTGACCGCCGCCGACGAGGCAAGGATCGGCATGCTCGTGAAGAAAGCGGTGAGCTGAGTCTCGCCATGTGGTCGGCCGGCTCGGCCTGTCGACCAGGCTACGCGGGTGGCTCGCGAGCAACGAGCGATCCCCGTCACCATCCGCGCCAGTCCCGTGGCTATCAGTCGGGCCACGCCCCGAATTGGCCGGCTCACTGCCCCATGGATCTTCGTCGTGGTCTTCGGGGGCGTCGCCCCCTTTTCGATCGACTCGGTCTGCCTCAGGGGAGACCCCGCTGGCGTTGCGCCTGGCCCTCCTGGTGGTGGCCGTGATCCCGGCCGCGGTGTACGTCGCGAGTCCGTGGCTTTCCCCACCGGAAAGCCACCGTAGTACTACACCGCGTGGCCTGTCAGTGTCCCCCGATGTCACCCGTCCGCAACTGCTCCGACTCCAGGCCGAATGTGTCCCCCTCTCGCCACTCAGTCGGTCGTACCGACGCCAGCGGATCGAATGCGGTGACCCAAGTCGTCCGCCAATCGGCTGCCTCAAAGCCTTCCATGACGTACAGATATTCCCGAGCGATCTTGTCGCCGCGGAATTGCAGGACGTTGAGGGTGAACATCCACGGTGACCCGTCGTATGAGATCAGGTTTTCGGTGACCCAGAGGTCTCCGTGCCCGGTCATCCGCCGGATCTTGAAATCCAGCTTCGCCGGATACTTCTTGCGCCAAGTTAGGAAGTTCTGCCTGCCGATGAATCGCTCGCCCGACTGGGGGAACTCCAGGACGGCGTCATCGTGATAGATCTCGTGCGACTTGTCGTAGTCGAGACCCTCGAATTCCCAGTGTCGCACCAGGGCTTTCCGAATCGCCGCGTCGTCCATCAGCCACCTCTGCACACTTCGCCGGCAGCGCGGTGCCCTTTGATCGCTCCGTGCCGCGAGCGTGACTATAGATGTCAAGAGACCCGGAAGGAGGTCCGACCGAGGTCGTCTACATCCGCCGCGATGAACCCGTCGTTGTGCTTCGCTATGTCGGCCGCGGAGCTACCGGACACCGAGGTCGCTCAGTGTGCTCCAATGTACCCGGAGTCGGTGCGCTGGCGAACATCGACGGGCTGGACACCGAGGCTTGCCGGAAATTCTCTACCGGTTTCGCTTACCCCGATAAGCGACGTAGGCAGCCTGTGTCTTCCCGGGATCAGGATCGGCTTCAAGGCGTTCATAGAGCCATTGCCACCACTCGCCAACGTTCGGGTTGTT
>JANOIS010000318.1:0-1877 GCA_031407755.1 Chloroflexota bacterium
CGGCACAGACTTGACGGCCTCCAGGAGTTCACCAGTACTGGGATTGGACGATTGACCACCCTGCACGACCGCCGCGACCCCGAAGTCGCGGAAGATGGCCGCCAGTCCCTCGCCCGCGGTCACCGCGATGACGGCAAGGCCAGGCAGGTCCTTCGCAGGGCCGGTCCCGTTGCCGGCGCGCCCATCGCCATGCGCGATGCTCGTCTCCGTCGTGGCCGGGACTGCCGCTCCGGTGAATTCGGCGGCGCGGGTCTCGCGGACATCCTTCGCCTGGTTGTCGAGATTCTCGACGGTGATCCGGCTCAGGCTGCCCAGGGTCAGGCCGTAGCCGATGATGAGATCCGGTCGCTCGTTGTGGACGTGGACCTTGAGGGCACGGCCATCGCCGGCCACCAGCACGGAATCGCCGATCGCCTCGAGGTGATCCCGGATCGCATCGACGTCCAGGGACTGGTGGCCGACCGCGCGGAGCAGGAACATCGTCTCGTACCCGAAGCCCTCATCGGCATGGGCGACGAGCGTGCTGGGCTTCGGGTGGGTGGCCCCTCGCTCGCGCGCAACCCCCACCGGGGTCCTGCCCGTCAGGTGCAGTAGCGCCCCCTGGAAGAGCCGATAGAGTCCCTGACCGCCGGAATCGACGACGCCTGCTTCGCGCAGGATGGCCAGCAGGCTCGGCGTCCGGGCGACCGACTTCTCCGCCGCGTCCAGGGTGGCGGTCAGCACCGACTCGATGTCGTTGTTGCGTTCGGCAGCGACGACGGCAGCCGCCGCCGAGTCGCGGATGACCGTCAGGATCGTGCCCTCGACGGGCTTGGCGACGGCACCGTAGGCGGTCTTCGTCCCCTGGTTCAGGGCGTGGGCGAGGTCCAGGCCGTTGAACCGCCGCTTGCCGCCCAGGCCCTCCGCCATGCCCCGGAAGATCTGGCTGGTGATGACCCCGGAGTTGCCGCGGGCGCCCATGAGCGCCCCGAAGCTGATGGCCGCCGCGATCCGGTCGGCAGACTGACCGGCCACGCCTTCCGCCTCCGCCAGGGCTGCCTTGACGGTCGCGAGCATGTTGGAGCCGGTGTCGCCATCCGGGACCGGATAGACATTGAGGCTGTTGACCTCGTCGACGTGGGCCTCCAGGTTGGCGACGGCCGCCCGAAGGGCATCCAGGAGCCCGTCGCCGTCACACGCCCGTCGGGTCATCTAGGCCACGTCCGTGCCGCTATCTGCCAGATCGCGGCTACGGATCGCGGTCGGTCGGTCCGCCGGGACCTGGGGGACGACGCCGCCTGGGTGCACGCGCAGGCCATCGACATGGATGAGCAGCCGGGTGATCTCCCGGTCCAGGGCGCGGCGGATCGCATAGCGGATGGCCGAGTCCACCTGTCTCGCCACCTCCGCCACGGGCACGCCCATGGCCACCATCAGGTCAAGCTCGATCTCGATGCCGTCGTCGAGTCGGACGGCAAGGCCCGGCTGCCGCAGCCCGAGCCTGGCAAGCAGTCGGCTCAGGGGGCCGCCGGCAAACCCTGTGACGCCGTACGATCCCAGGGTCGCGGTCCGGATGATGTCGTTGAGTGCCCGGCCGGTCACGAGTGAACGGCCTGGTGTCGGACGGATGGCCACGCGGTCAGGTCCTCGTAACGGATGGGCGTCCGGAGGGAACGCGCCAGACCACGTGCTATCATACCGCCCCGCTCGGGCCACCCCGCCCGCGCCTTCCACCTGACACGATCTCTGAGGATCCCAATGGCCCGTTCCTGCGCGATCTGCGGCAAGGCTTCGATGGGCGGATTCAACCCGCAGTCGTCGGGCATGAACCGCGTCCGAGCTCACCGTCGCATGCAGCCCAACCTGCAGCCGCTCGTCATCGAGCAGAAGGGTGTCCC
>JANOIS010000344.1:0-20585 GCA_031407755.1 Chloroflexota bacterium
CGCGAGCTGTCGGGCGGTCACCCTGAGCGGATCCGGATCTGCGACAACGACCGCTGCCGGTGGGTCTTCTACGACACCTCGCGAACCGGCCGCCGCCGCTGGTGCGACATGTCCACCTGCGGCAATCGGGCCAAGGCCGCCCGCCACCGCGCCCGCACCAAGGTCAGTCCCGACACCGCCGACGAGGTCGCCACGCCCTGACGGGTCCTCTGGGCCCGCCGGTCCAACGTGCTTACCCGCCGGCCTCGAGCAGTGGGCGGACCTCGGTCGCGAAGCGCGTCATCGATTCTTCGTCGTACGGAGAGGGGAAGCCCGCGATCAGGTGCCGGTAGCCGATGTCGAGAAACGGCGCGATCTGTTCAGCAACGTCCTCAGGCGTGCCGACCGGCTGGTTCTTCCATGCCTCGGCGCCACCGTTGCCGGCCGCAATGGCATGCTGGACCCGCACGGCCTCCGCGCGTGAGTCGCGAATGACGACCGTACCGAGGCCCGTCGTGCGCTCGATCTCAGCCGGGTCGCGGCCGACCGTCTCGCAATGCTGGATCAGGATCGCGTCCTTGCGCTTCACGGTCTCCAATCCGCCGCCGACGTTGTTCGCGTCCCCGTATTTCGCCACGAGCTTGAGCGTCACCTGCTCGCCACCGCCACCGATGAGGATCGGCAGGCGTTCCTGGATCGGAGCTGGGTCGTTGCGTACAGCGGTGCTGGAATAACGCGGACCGGTCGCGGTCGGGCGCTCGCCGTGCAGCATCCCGCGCATGATCGGGAGGGCCTCGCCGAGCCATCGAAGGCGCTCCGGGAACCCATCGCCAAAGGCCAGGCCAAAACCTTCGTGCTCATCCTCGAACCACGCCGCGCCGATGCCCAGGATCGCCCGGCCATTCGAGATGTGATCGAGCGTCGTCGCCAACTTGGCGGTCATCGCCGGCTCGCGGAACGTGTTCGCCCCGACCATCAGCCCGATCCGGATGCGCTGCGTGGCCTGTGCCCAGGCGGTCAGGGTGAGCCAGCCCTCGAAGATCGGCCCTTCGTGGCTGCCGACGATCGGGTACAGATGATCCCACGTCCAGAGCGTGTCGTAGCCGAGTCGATCGGCGCGCACGCCCGCTTCGAGCAGGTTGGGCCAGTCAGCGTACTGGTTCCAGCACAGGGCGCCAAGCTTGAGGTCAGACACGCATCTCTCCGAAGGGATGGATCGGGTCCGCGCACGACCCGCGTTGGTCCGGAGCGTAGCCCAGAATCCAGGAATCGGCGGGGGCCATCGCTTGACGGCCGACGTATGTAGCGTCCCTCAGTCACGCCGACTCGATGTCGAAGCAACCCTCGAGGGGCCTTGAGCCCTGGCGCTAGGTCCAGTGGCACGTGTCACACATGTTATACCATCAGTTCTCGGTGGCACTGGAGGTGAGTCGTGGTACGTGACTGGGTTCCGCTTGACCGGAACGGATCGGCAAAGATCGGACCAAAGGGGCAGATCGTCATCCCCAAGGCGATGCGCGACCGCGCGGACCTGAAGCCGGGTGTCGTCGTGTTCCTTCATCAGGAAGAGGACGGCGAGATTTCCGTCCGGCGCGGTTACAACTCGACCATGGAGGCGTTCGAAGCCTTCGACCATTACCCGGTGATGCCGGGCATGGAAGGCAAGTCGGCACTCGACATCCTCCATGAGATGGATGCCGAGGACGAGGCCATCTTCGAGAGGAAGTACGGTCCATGGACCCCAGCGTCTACGTCGTCGATGCCCAACCCTTCGTCGGTGCCTTCAAGGGCGAGCCGATCCGGCCGGTCGTCGCCGGCATCGTCGCGAAGGCGCTCGCAGGAACATTCGAACTCCGAGTGACCGTGGTCAACGCGGGCGAGATCGTCTACGGAGTCGAACGACATCTCGGTGCCGCTGCAAGTCATCAGGCCCTTGACTCCATCCAGCACTGGATGGACGTCATTCCAGCCGATCTTGAGCTTGCCCTTCGAGCGGGCTGGTTCAAGCTTCGCGGTGGGATCTCCTACGCTGACTGTTTCGCCGCTGCTCTCGCGCATCGGGACGGTGTCCCCCTGATCACCGGCGACCCGAAATTCCGTCGTGTCGAGGATGTCGTCCAGATCGCCTGGCTTGACTCGTTCGGGTAGGCCGTTACGGGCACGGCCCCGTCGGCGGCCCGAGTGGTGTGGCACCAGGCTGCTCCGGTGGATCGCCGTAGCGGAATTCGATCCATCCGCACGGCACGGCGCTCCCGGCCGACATCGAACTCGTACCGTCGGCCACGCTCGCAGCGTCCCCGGCCGAGATCGTCCACTCGGAGAGGACCGCGCCGCTCGGGGAGCGGACTTCGATCCGGAAGGGTGGCCCACCATGGCCTCGGATCGACACCTCGGCGACGGCGCCCGGCGGGTAGGTGCCGGCCCAACCGCCATTGACGTGGACGGCGACCGGCGTGTCCGTTCGGTTGATGAGGCCTATCCGGTCGGCCGGGTTCAAGGCCATCGTGCACCCGGCCGCGAGGAGGGCAGCCATCACGGCTGCGGCGATCCCCATCGCGCGTCGCATCAGGTGTTGCGCAGGACGATGTTCACGAGCTTGCCGCCGGCGTGGATGATCCGGTCCGGGGCACGGCCGCCCAGGATCGTCGCGATCCGCGGTGTGGCCAGGGCGGCCGCCTCGATCGTGGCCTGGTCCGCGTCGGCGGCCACGACGACCTTGTCACGCAGCTTGCCGTTGACCTGGACCGGGATCTCGCGAGTCGCTTCCGCGGTGGCTGCGACGTCCACGACCGGCCACGTCTCGGTGTGGATCGACGTCCAGGCGCTTCCCGCGGCCGCCCGGCGCGACCACAGCTCCTCGGTGATGTGCGGCGCGGCTGGGGCCAGCATGAGCAGCATCAGCCTGATGGCCTCATCCCAGGCCGAGCCGCCGGCGACCGCCGACCCGCGGTAGCGGAACAGCGTGTTGGCCAGCTCCATGAGCTTCGCGACCATCGTGTTGAAGTGGAATGATTCGTAATCGGCGGTCACGTCGCGCAGGGTCCGGTGGGCCGCCGCCCGAATGGCCGCCGAGGCGCCCTCCTCCGATCCGCCCGCCGGCAACCGGCCAGCATCGGGATCGCCAGGCTCGCGCCCGTGCGGGTCGATCGCCAGGGTCCAGACCCGGTTTAGGAATCGGAAGACCCCGCCGATCCCGGTCGGGCTCCAGGGCCCGCCCTGGTCCCAGGGACCCATGAACATCAGGAACAGCCGGACCGCGTCGGCGCCATAACGCTGGACAAGCTCGTCCGGGTCCTGGACGTTGCCGCGCGATTTGCTCATGCGCTCGCCGTCGGCGCCCAGGATCTGGCCCTGGTTGAACAGCCGCTTGAACGGCTCGTCCTCACCGATCAGGCCGCAGTCACGCATGGCCTTGGTCCAGAACCGGCTGTACAGCAGGTGCATCACGGCGTGTTCGGCGCCGCCGGTGTACTGGTCCACGGGGGTCCACGCATCCGTCATGGTGCGGTCCACCGGGCCGTCCGAGTGGTCCGGCGACAGATACCGGAACCAGTACCACGATGAATCGATGAAGGTGTCCATCGTGTCCGTCTCGCGCCGTGCCGGACCGCCGCAGCGCGGGCATGCAACACGCAGAAACGCTTCGTCGGTATCGAGCGGGTTGGACCCGCTGCCGGCGTAATCGACCGTTTCCGGCAGGCGAACCGGCAGGTCCTGCTCCGGGACGGGGACGATCCCGTCCGTCGGGCAGTAGACGACCGGGATGGGCGTGCCCCAGTAGCGCTGCCGACTGATCAGCCAGTCGCGAAGTCGATAGGTGACCTTGGCTTGGGCCGCGCCCGATTCGGCGAGTTTCGCCACGATCGCGCGACCACCTTCGTCGGCGAGCAACCCGTCGAAGTCGCCGCTGTTGACCAGGTGCTCGTCCGCAGCATGGGCGATGTAGGCCGTCTCCATCGGGTCGTCGGCCGCCGTGCCGGGAGCCGCCACGACCCGCCGGATCGGCAGATCGAACTGTCGCGCGAACGCGAAGTCGCGCTCGTCGTGGGCAGGCACCGCCATGATCGCTCCGGTCCCGTAGCCGGCCAGCACGTAATCGGCGATGAAGATCGGGACCCGTTCGCCGTTGATCGGGTTGGTCGCGTCGGCCCCGATCGCGACGCCAGTCTTCTCGCGGTCCGTCGACAGTCGATCGATCTCTGTCCGCCGGCGCGCCTGCTCGATATAGGAATCGACTTCGGCTCGTCGGTCCGGCGATGTCAGCGAACCGACCAGCGGATGCTCCGGGGCAAGAACCATGAATGTGGCCCCGAACAGCGTGTCCGGGCGGGTCGTGAACACGCGCAGGGTCGCGCCACCGGCGTGATGATCCGAAGGCGCGGTCGCGAAATCGATCTCGGCGCCCTCCGACCGGCCGATCCAGTTGGTCTGCTGGATCTTGATGGGCTCCGGCCAATCGATGCCGTCGAACGACAGGAGTTCGTCCGCGTAGGCGGTCGTCCGCAGATACCACTGCTCGAGATCGCGTTTCTCGACGAGTTCGCCGCAGCGCCAGCAGCGCCGGTCGGTGCCCTCCACCTGCTCGCGGGCGAGGGTTCCATCGTTGGGACACCAGTCGACCGGCGATCGCCTGCGATAGGCGAGGCCCTTCTCCAGGAAGCGCAGGAACATCCACTGGTTCCAGCGGTAGTAGGCCGGGTCGGCGGTGACGACCTCGTGCTTCCAGCTGAACGTCGCACCCATCGTGCGGAACTGGTGGCGCATGTTCTCGATGTTGGCCATCGTCCAGGTGAACGGGTGGCCGCCATTCCTGATCGCCGCGTTCTCGGCGGGTAATCCGAAGGCATCGAACCCGATCGGGAAGAACACGTTGTACCCGTGCATCCGCCGGAAACGCGCCAGCGCGTCGCTTGGGGTGACGATGTACCAGTGGCCGATATGCAGATCACCCGAGGGGTACGGGTACATGGTCAGGAGGTAGTACCGGGGCCTGGTCTCGTCCGTGAGGTCCGTGTCGTACAGGCCGAGCTCCGCCCAGCGCGCCTGCCAATGCGGCTCGATGGCGGTCGCGTCGTAGCGCTCGATCCGGGTTCGGCTGTCGGCGGTCTCAGTCACGGTCGGGCTGACCTCTCCTCGGTCTGGTCGATCCACCGGAGACGGTTCACCCCCCGCCGTCGGCGAGGGGTGAGGATCGGCGGTGCGCGTTTCTGGTGGAGCTACGGGGACTCGAACCCCGGACCCCCTGCATGCCATGCAGGTGCTCTTCCAGCTGAGCTATAGCCCCACGGAGCGCGGATTGTAGCAGAGGGTCGGTCGGTCTCCTTGGCTGCCGCTTCGCAGGATAGATGCCCGGGACGGGTGTTTTCAGGCTGGTGCCCGGTGCGCGGTGGCATCATCTCCACGTGACCACGTTCGATCTGCTGCTTCGCAACGGCACCGTCATCGATGGCACCGGCGGGCCGGGCCGTCGCGCGGACGTCGGCGTGCTCGGCGACCGCATCCTCGCCATCGATGACCTGTCGACGGTCGATGACGTCAGCGTGGCGCGGGTGATCGATGCCTGCGCTCTTGTCGTCGCCCCGGGGTTCATCGACCCGCACGGGCATTCGGATGGCTCGCTGTTTCTCGACGGGGCCCTGGTCAGCCACCTGCGCCAGGGGTTCACGACGCAGCTGTCCGGCAACTGCGGCGAGACGCTTGCCCCGATCACCGACACCGGGCGGGAGCTGGTCGAACTGGCCCTGCGCCCGAACGGGCTGGTGGCTCGCTGGCGGACGTTCGGGGAGTACCTGGACGCGGTCGAGGGTGTGGCACTCGGGCTCAACGTGGCGTTCCTCGTCGGACACGGGACGGTGCGTGGATCCGTGATGGGCGCCGATTCGCGGGCGTCGACGGATATCGAGCGCCGATCCATGGTCCGCGAGGTCGAGGCAGCCGCAGACGCTGGGGGCTTCGGACTCTCGTCAGGCCTGATCTATGCGCCGGGGATGCACGCAGGTCCGGACGAGATCGCGGCACTGGTGATCGCGGCCACTCGACGCGGTGGCCTGTACGCGACCCATATGCGCGATGAGGGCGATGGGCTGTTCGACTCGCTCGCTGAATCGATCGCCGCGATCCGGGCAGCCGCCGACGCCGGCATTCATGCGCCGCGTCTGCAGGTCTCCCACCTCAAATGCGCGTCGCGACCGGTCTGGGGTCGCGCCGGTGAGGCGATCGGTGTACTCGAGGCGGCCCGCGCGGACGGACTCGATGTCGCCGCCGACCAGTACCCGTACACCGCGGCCGCGACGACCCTCGCCATCGTGCTCCCGCCGGCCCTCCTGGGTCTTGGCGTCGAGGAATGCGTCGCGGCCCTTGCCGACCGTGAGGCCCGTTCGCTGGTCAAGGCTGAGATCGAGCGCGGGATCTCCGGCTGGGCGAACATCGCGCTCGATCCGGGCTGGGCGGGCATCCGGATCTCGTACGCCGCGAGCCATCCTGACTGGGCCGGGCGCTCACTGGCGGAGCTTGGCGAGGCACTCGAGGCCGATCCTGCCGATCTGGCATTCGACGCGCTGGTCGAGGACCGACTGGACGTGTCCGTCGTCATCGACTGCATGCACGAGGCCGATGTCGAGGCGATCATGGCCGTGCCGTGGATCGCGGTCTGCACCGATGCCGAGGGTCGGCGGCCGGGCCACCCGGTCCTCGATGCCGGCCTGCCCCACCCGAGGACGTATGGCAGCACGGCGCGGGTGCTCGGCACGTACGTCCGTGAGCGCGGGATCCTGACCCTGGAGTCGGCGGTGGCCAAGCTCAGCGGCGTCCCGGCCGCCCGACTCGGGCTGCGCGACCGTGGCGTCCTCCGTGAGGGTGCCTTCGCCGACCTCGTCGTATTCGACCCGGGCACGGTCACTGAAATGGCGACGTACGAGGACCCGACGCGCCACCCGGCCGGGATCGAGCACGTCATCGTCAACGGTGCGCTCGCGATCCGGCACGGATCCGAGACCGGCCAGCGAGCCGGCCGACTGTTGCGGCATGCAGGATGAGCAGGGTGCGACCTGGTTTGACGGCCCGCGCCCACCTTGTGGTGATCAGGTCGACCGAGGTCTCGGCGATCGCGCCGTTGTCCGGTGGACCACTGACCTACACGCTCCGGCATTCGCCGCGCTCGCGAAGCCTCCGGGTCGTGATCCATCCCGAGCGTGGCGTGGTGGTCACGGTGCCGGCCACCGGCGCCGGCCGATCCGATGGGGAACGCCGGGCGGTGGAGTTCCTGGTCCAGCGCGAACCGTGGCTGCGACGCCACCTCGCGCGCCACGAGGATGTCCAGGCGGAACTGGCCGCCTGGGGCGGGGCCCGTGACGGGGGCTCCATCCCGCTGGAGGGCCGACTGCACCAGGTCCGTGTGGTGCCGGCCGTGAGCGGGGTGCGCCGCTCCGATGTGATCCGCTTTGACGATGCACTCGTCATCCACCGGGTCGGGCGCGACACTCGCTCGGATGCGGCCGTCATGGAGATCTGGCTACGGGAGCTGGCGGGCGTGGCCCTCGAGGCGGCCATCGTCCGTCATGCTTCGGCCATGGGTGTCGAACCGGCCCGCGTGTCCCTTCGTGACCCCCGCACGCGCTGGGGCAGTGCTTCGCGCACGGGTCGCCTGTCGTTCTCGTGGCGGCTGGTCCTGGCGCCACCGGAGGCGCTCGAGACGGTCGTCGTTCACGAGCTCGCGCACCTGCGGGTGTTCGGGCACGGGCCGCGGTTCTGGGCCCTCGTAGCGTCCCGTCGTCCGGACCACCGGACGTGGCGCCGCTGGCTGCACGACCACGCAACCGAGCTGCACGGCGCTCTGGGCGACGCCTGATCTAGTTCGGCAGACCGCTCGAGCCATCGCCGAGCGCGACCACCGCCGAGCCGGTCCACCGCAACGGTTCGACATCGAGCTCGTCGTGGGCGCCGTCCGCGAGCGCATGCCAGACCGCGACCGCGAGGTCGGTATCGGCATCCTCGGGCAGGGCGATCAAGGTGTTCCGGACGGGTGCGAGGAGCATCTTCGGCTCATCCCCGAGGTGGATGCGCAGGACATCAGGGACGAGCAGCAACGTCGAGCCCCAGCCGCTGCCACTGATCGCCTCGAGATTGACGCCGCGCTGGCGAAACCGTTGGACGACCGGTGGTTCATCGATGACGAGGCGACGCAGATTATCAAGGGCCGTGCTCAACAAGGTCGCCTGGTCGATCCCCCAGTGGTCGATCAGCGCGGCGGTCACATGGGAGATGGCCGGTCCGATATCGATACCGAAGCCGGTCCACAGGCCGGGCGGCACGAAGATTTGGAGGGGAGCGGCCTCCGGTGGATACGGGTGGTGGGCTCGGCGCAGGATGGGCAGGACCATCGATGCCACCTGGGACCACGGTGCGGACGGATCCACACGCTGCGCGGCCGCGAGGATTCGATCCAGCAGATCCGGGTCCATGGCCCCGCCGAGCGGCGAGATCGACAGCCTGCCCGTTGATCGCTGGCGATCCCTGGCCTTTCTGTGGTCGCGACGCTCTGCCTTGGTCGGCCCGGTGTGGCGGGCGGTCTTCGTGGTCTTCATGGCGCGCATCTTGCCGACGAGCGCTCATCGGCCACGTATCAGCGACTTAACCCGCGCTTATCTGGCGCCGGGAGACGAGGGACCGTCAGCGCGCGAGCACGACCGCTACAAGGGCGAGGGCCGCCGGCAGCGCCTGGACAAGCAGGATCCGGCGCGACACCGTCAGCCCGCCGTACAGGCCCGCAACGAGGATGCAGGCGAGGAAGAAGAGCCGAAACTTGAACCCGGCCGGGTCCTCGAGCAGCAGACCAAGCACAAGACCGGCGGCATGAAACCCGTTGTACAGACCCTGGTTCGCGGCCAGTGGGCGCATGATCTCGGCCGTTTCAGGCGTCGTCCCGAATGCCTTGTGGCCGCGCGGCGTCGACCACAGGAACATCTGCAGCACAAGGATGTAGACGTGGATCAGGGCGACCAGACCGACCAGCACAGACGCGATGATGGACACCAGACTCGCCGATCCTCCCGCCGCACGCGACCGTGACGTGGTCGCTGTTGATGAGGGTGCCCGTCACCGGGCACCAGTGCTTGACAGTAAATGACCCAAATATGATACGATTGTGTCAGCACCTGAATGATGGGTTCATTCGAGTCGCCGCTCCTGCGGCGTCGCATCAGCTCGAGGAGGCGGCATGGACGGTCCCGTGAGACACCTCATGAGTAACCGATTGAACGCGGACATGAGCCGGCGACGGTTCATCCGCGGGGTGGGTGGCCTCACCGCGCTCACCGTCATCGGACCATCAGCCCTGCTGGCGGCCTGCAGTCCGTCGGCAGGCGCATCCCCGTCTGGATCCGCAGCCGCCCCCACGGCCCCTGGATCGGTGGCGCCCATTGGCGAGTTGGGTGGCTCGCTCAACTTTCTGGGCTACGACGGTGAACAGGCCGACAACGTCGCCGGGTCGTTCCTGGAGTCCAATGGCATCACGATGAACGCCTCGTTCGTGGGCGCAGCGGACGAAGCGCTCACGAAGTTTCAGACCGGCGGGCGCGGCCAGATGGACATCATGGCCGCCAACAAGGACTTCCAGCGGTCGGTCCTGGATTCGGGCATCGAGTTCATGCTGCCGCTCGACATGAGCCGAATCCCGAATGCGGCGGGATTGTGGCCGGCCTTCCAGAACGCCCCATGGGTCGTGCGCGATGGGCAGTACTACACCATCCCGCTGATCTGGGGAGATGAGCCCTGCATCTACGACCCCAAGAAGTGGGACGGAGTGCCGGACAAGTACACCGGCTTCGCTGACCCGAAGTACAAGGACGAGCTGGTCCTCCTGAATGACCCATTCGGGAACATCTGGCTGTGGGCGACAACGCTGGGCATGCCGGAACCGAGCCGATTGACGCAGGCCCAGCTCGATCAGGTGGTCGAATCGATGCTCAAGGTCAAGCCGAATGTCGTCGCCATCGGCGCCTCCCTCGGGGACATGGTCGATATCATGGTCCGGGGCGATGCCTCGATGGGGATCGGCGGCTGGGCGGGTCAGATTCCGCTCGCGGCAGAGAAGGGCGTCGACCTCGTCGTCAAGTCGCCGGCGGTGGACGGGACCTTCTACTGGAGCGACGCCTACTCGATCGCGCTCGATGCCCCGAACATCGACAACGCCTACGCGTTCATCGACTTCATGATGTCTCCCGAGTCGAGCGCCGCGATCGCCGATGAGTTGGGGTCGGCCTGCACGATCGCGGCGGCCTACGACCTGATGGACCCGGCCACCCGGGATGCCTTCCCGTACGACGTCGTCCGCGCGGCGGACGGCGGAGTGCTGAACACCCAGATCGTCATCCCGCCCCAGGCGGACGAGGGTGAGATCGTTGGTGCGGCCGCGTGGTCAAAGGCATGGGAAGCGTTCAAGCTGAGCTAAGGCCAGCCGGGATCGAGCGGGCGGTTCGAGTCTCGTGTCGCCTGCGTTCCTCCTCCGACACGCCCATGACAGAGTGAGATGCAGAGCCACGGAGTAGCGCGCCGGCCGTGGGCCGCCCTGCGGCAACTGGGTCCGGCCACGGGCTTCTACGCGGTCTTCTTCGTCGTCCCGCTTCTGTTCCTGTTCGTCCTCAGCTTCTGGCGCGTCGAAGGGTTCGAGCGCATCCCTGACATCACGTTCACGAACTACACCGAGAGCGTGACCTCCAAGCTATATGTGTCCGTCTTCGTCCGGACGATCCTGGTCGGCCTCGTCACTGCCGGCATCGTCGTACCCATCGCGTACGTTCTGGCCTACCTGATGCGGTTCGTCTTCCCGACGAGAGGTCAGTTCCTCCTCGACCTGGTCCTGATCTCGTTGTTCAGTGGGTACCTCGTGCGGATCTATGCGTGGCGGACGATCCTGGGCCGGGAGGGACTCCTCAATACCGCCCTGCTGCAGCTTGGGCTGATCCAGGAACCGATCACCTTCCTGATCTTCAGCACCTGGGCGGTGATCATCACCCTCGTCGGCCTGCTTATCCCGCTGGCGCTCCTGCCCATCTACTCCTCGATGTCCAATGTCTCACGGGAGCACCTGGAGGTGGCGCGAGATCTCGGCGCGAAGGGCTTTCGCCTTCATCGGACGATCCTGGTCCCGATGGTCCTGCCGGGCGTGAGCACCGCGTTTGCCATCGCCTTCATCCTGGCCGCCGGGGATTTCGTCGTCCCCGCGATGGTCGGCGGGACCCAGGGCGGCGTTATGGTCGGCAATCTCATCGCCGACCAGTTCAAGGGGAGCGGCTCGAACTGGCCGCTGGGGGCCGCCCTGGCCTTCCTCATCATGGCGCTTGTGGTGGCGGTCTACCTCGTGACGACTCGGGTCATTCGGATGGTGACGAGATGGTAACGGCGGCGCAGCGGGCGCCGTCCGCCACGCGGGGTCCGGGCTCGTGGGTGAGCCGGCTGCTCGCCCGGATCTTCGTGGTTTTGGTCCTGCTTTACCTCTTCCTGCCGGTCGTCGTCACCGTGCTGTTCTCGTTCACGACATCGCCGCGATTGAGCCTGCCGATCGTTGGCTTGACCCTGGACTGGTACGGGAAGGCCTTCACCAAACCACAGTTCTTCGACGCCTTCGTCAACAGCCTGACCCTGGCAGTCATCACCGCAGTCGTGGCAGGTGCCCTCGGGACGTCGTTCTCCTTCGGCGTCGTGAAGCTTCGGCGCCGCGCGCGCAGCACGCTGCTGACCGCGAGCCTCCTCCCGGCTGCGGTGCCGGCGCTTGTGTTCGGCGTTGCACTGGCGGTCTTCTTCAGTGCGCTCGACCGGCCCCAGGGGATAGTCAATGCGGCGATCGGCCACATCCTCATCGCCCTGCCCTTCGTCGTCCTGACCATGAACGCGCGCCTCGAGACCTTTGATTTCTCGACGCTTGAGGCCGCGCGCGACCTTGGCGCTTCGCCGTGGCAGACCTTCCGCGATGTCACGTTCCCGCTCATCCGTCCATCGGTGCTGGGCGCGGCCTTGTTGGCGATGGCGCTGTCGCTCGATGAGTTCGTCGTCACCTGGTTCAACATCGGCAATGAGCAGTCGCTGCCCGTCCTGATCTTCGGCCTGCTGCGGCGCGGCCTCGATCCGTCGGTCAATGCCCTGGCCACGGTCGTTCTGTTCTCACTGGTTGGTCTTGTCGTGGTTTCAAACTTGTTGAACCGGAGACACGCGTGACCCCTGCTGCTGTTGAGATCGTCGGTCTGGGGAAGCGCTTCGGGGGTCACACTGCGCTCCATAGCATCGACCTGACCATTCACGGAAACGAGTTCGTGTCGCTCCTCGGCCCGAGTGGTTGTGGCAAGACAACGCTACTGCGCATCGTCTCGGGCTTCGAACAGCCGACGTCCGGGCGGGTGGTTATCCATGGCGACGACATGACCACCGTGCCTCCGCATCGTAGGCCGACGAACATCGTGTTCCAGCGTGGGGCCCTGTTCCCGCACATGAACGTCTTCGACAACATCGGCTACAGCCTGAAGTTGCGGAAATGGCCCAAGGCCAGGATCGCGGCCAGGGTCGAAGAGATGCTGTCGCTCGTCCGCCTGGACGGCCTCGGCCACCGGGGGCCCACGGAACTGAGCGGTGGGCAGATCCAGCGCGCGGCTCTGGCTCGCGCCCTCGCTCCTGAGCCGAGCGTGCTGCTGCTCGATGAACCGCTGTCTGCCCTCGATCTGAAGCTTCGTCAGCACATGCAGCTCGAGCTTCGCTCCATCCAACGCAAGCTCGGTGCGACCTTCATCTATGTGACCCACGATCAGACAGAGGCGCTCGTGATGTCCGATCGCATCGCGATCATGAACGAGGGACGAATCGTCCAGGAAGGCTCGCCGCGCGACATCTACACCAGGCCGGCCTCGGCCTTCGCGTCGGATTTCATCGGCGAGACCAATCTCGTTCGGGGCACGGTAATCGGAAGCGAGGGTCGGGTCGTGACGCTGGCCGTGGGTGCCGGAACGCAACTCAAGGCCGAAGGTGCGCACGCGCTGGCGCCCGGGACACGGGCCACACTTTCGGTCCGGCCGGAGGCGATCCGCGTCACGCGGCGCGCCGACGGGTCGCCGGCCTCGACCGACGACCTCGAGGGACGTGTCACGGATATCGTCTATCTGGGCAGCCGCGTCCGGATCGGCGCGGTGACCGGCGACGAGGTCGTCTGGGCGGACCTGCGCGACGAGGAGGCGGCGGGTCTAGAGGTCGGGATGGCCGTCGTCCTGCGCTGGACGCCATCCGCGGCTGGGGTCTGGGCAGATCCGACTGAACGAGCGGAGGGATAGTGGACGAACCCGATGAGGTGACCGTCGGTCACGTGGATCTCATCGTCCGGCACGCCTACGTCATCACGATGGATGACGAGGGCAGGCTCGTCGAAGACGGCGCCATCGCTATCGCCGGCCGACGCATCGTCGAGGTCGGGACCGATGCCGGCATCGTCGCCCGGTACGCCGCGGACCGGACCATCGACGCCGCCGGCGCACCGGTCCACCCGGGCCTCGTCGAATGCCACATGCACGCCTCGTTTCAGACGTTCCGCGGTGTGATTCCCGATCACATCCCCGAGGACGAGGTGTTCGACGCCATCGAGCGCGTCTTCTTCAACACCGTGACCGACGAGGAGGAGTATCTCGGCGTTCTCCTCGCCTCGATGGAGATGATCCGCAACGGGACGACCTGCTTCCTGGAGGCAGGAACCGTCCTCGAACCCTCGGCCGCGGCCGAGGCCGCGACGCTTGTCGGGATCCGGGCGGTCATCGGCGACGCGTTCATCATGGATCAACCGACCGGAATGGCCCAGGGCAAAGAGACCCCCGGTTCCGGACCGGTCCGCGTCCGGGGCGCGATCGCGCGGGCTCCGCGTAACCTCGACGATGCGCTCAGGACCATGGGTGGGGTCCTGGCACGCAACGCCGATCCCGACGCACTGGTCACGGGACACATCGCGCTGCTGGGTCTGGGCACGGCCAGCGAGACGCTCCTGCTAGAGGCCAAGCGACAGGCGGACGCAGCCGGCGTCGTCCTCAACATGCACCACGCCTACAGCCCAGCCGACACCGCGGCCGATCGGGTCAAGTACGGCAAGGACCCGCTCATCCACTTGTCCGACATCGGCGTCCTGGACCGCAATGTGACCCTTGGCCACGCGAACCATCTGACCGACGCCGAATGCGACCTCCTGATCGAGAAGGACGCAAGCCTTGCCTGGGCGCCGGCGGCATCGATGATGTGGGGTCACGGTGGCTCCTTTCACGGTCGCCACGCCGAGCTCTGGCGGCGCGGCGCCAACATCTCGCTGGGTTCGGACTCCGCCAATTGGTCGAACGACTTCGACCTTTTCCGGCAGGCCAATCTCGCGCTCCTCTCCGCGCGGGAGGCGCACCAGGACCGCACCTACCTCCTGGCCGAGGATGTGCTCGGAATGGCGACGCGTGGCGGCGCCCAGGCGGTCGGGATGGAGGACCGGATCGGGTCCATCGAGGCTGGCAAGCGGGCCGACCTCGTCATCCACACGCTCGACCGCCCCGAGATGATCCCGGTCACCGACATGATTCGCAACCTGATGTATTCATCCAGGTCCAAGTCGGTTCGCACCGTCATCGTGGACGGCAAGGTCGTCCTCGAGGATGGCGTGTTCGTCGAGCTCGATGAGTCGCGGCTGCTCGCGCAGATCAACGAGGCGTCCCTGGCGATGCTCCGCCGGATGGGCCACACGGTCGAACCCAATCGTGTCGCGCGTCGATCCAGGTAGCCCGGGCTAGCTCGTATTGTCTCGGTGAGGCCGATTCCGCTGCATGACCCACACCAACGAGGAAATGATGCACGAGCCACTGCCGGTCGATCTCCTCATCACCGACGCCTTCGTCATCACGATGGACCCCGATCGGCGGATCTTTACGGACGGCGCGGTTGCGATCGCGGGACACACCATCGTGGGGATCGGTCCGGCGCGCGAGGTCGTGCCATCGGTCGCACCGATTCGGACGATCAGTGCCCGAGGGGCGGCCGTCCACCCGGGCTTCATCGAATGCCACAACCACGCCACACTCCATACCATCCGGGGTGCCATCAGCGACACGATCTCCTGGGATGACGTCTCGGCCGAGTTTTACGTGCCCTACTGGAACACCGTCACTGACGACGAGGAGTACGCGGGAACGCTGCACGCCTGCCTTGAGATGGTGAGAAACGGGACGACCTGCTTCATGGAATCGGGGACGGCTTTCGAGCCTGACGTCGTGGCTCGCGCGGCCACCGACGTCGGCATCCGCGCCCTGGTCGGTGATCCGTTCCTCTGGGATCTCGGCGGATTCACGTCGGACGCCCCCGTGGTGACGCGTGCGCCTGCTGACACCGAACGCAGTCTGCGGCTCCTGGGCGGTCAGCTCTGGCGCAACGACGATCCGGACTCTCTGGTCCGCGGTCACATCGCGATCGTCGGGATGGCCTCGGCGTCCGACGAGCTGGAGCTGGCGGCCAAGGCGGCCGCCGACCGCGCCGGGGTCGTGCTGAACCAGCACCAGTCCTATTGCGAAGTTGACACTGCCGCCGACGACGCCCGGCTCGGGCGACACCCGCTTGTCCACCTCGAGGAGATCGGGGTCCTCGGGCCGAATTCGATGTTCGCCCACATGAACATCCTGCGTGAGGACGAGGTCGAACCGATCATCCGGAGCGGGATGGCCATCTCGTGGAATGCGCCAGCCTCGATGATGTGGGGTGTCGGTGGGGCGACGCACGGGCGGCACGCGGAGCTGTATCGGACTGGGGTCACGATCGGGCTCGGGTCGGATTCGTCCAACTGGGCCAACTCATTCGACATCGGACGCGCCGCCACGCTCGCCATCCTGGTGGCGCGGGACGGCCGTCGTGACCGTTCGATCCTTACGGCGGAGGACGGCCTCACGATGGCCACGATCAACGGCGCGCGCGCCGTGGGGCTCAGCGACCGCATCGGCTCCCTCGAGATCGGCAAGCGAGCCGACCTCGTCATCCGGTCAGACGATCTACCGGAGGCGCATCCGCCGACCGATCGGATATCGGCGATCCTGTATTCGACAGGCTCGAAGTCGGTCGATACAGTCGTGATCGATGGCCGGATCGTGCTGCAGAGCGGCCGCCCGACGCTGGTGGACGCCGGCGAGATCTACCGCCGCGTGGATGCTGCCGCGGTGGCGGTCCTGGGTCGCATGGGTTATCGAACACCAAGGCGCTGGCCGCATATCGCCTGAGTCCGAGGATCGGCTGGGTGCATCGCCCTGGTCAGTCGATCCGGAAGATCTCGGGCAGGAACGTGGGCCCGTTCTGGGCGACCTCCTCGTCGAACAGCTGGCCCATGGCCAAACGCCAGCGCTTGGTGGCCTCAGCGGCGGCCTCGAGGACCAGCGAGGCCTCGGGATCGTCGCATTCGTAGTACCCGAAGACGCGGTTGCCGAACAGGAAGCACGAGTAGTTCCGGATGCCGGCGTCCGTGATCGCGGCCAGGACGTCCGGCCAGACGGCGGCGTGCGCGGCGACGTACTCGTCGATCTTGTCCGGGCGGAGCTGGCCGGTCCAGGCGACTCGAGCCACGGGTTGACCTCCATGGGACTCAGGGGTGCAGGGCTACGGGGCCCTCGGCAACCGGGGATTCGATCACCGGGCGACACGCGCGAACGGGCGCACGCGTACCTCTTCCCAGACGCCAGCCGACACGTAGACGTCGTCCTCCGCCACCTGGCGCGCCTCCTCAGCGGTGGTGGCCCGGATGAGCATGATCGACGTGCTCAGGGTGTCCAGGAACGCCCCACCCTCGATGATCACGCCCTCGCGCTTAAGCCGCGCGATGCGCTGGAGGTGGGCCGAGCGATACGGCCCTCGGCGCTCGGCAGCCCCCGGCGCGAAGACCACTTCCACAAGGTAGACCGCCTCGGTCTCCACCTCCTCCGGCAAGGCTCGCTGGACGAGTTCCACGCGAATCCCGTCCGGGTCGACCAGGTAGACGCTGCGCCCCCCGGCCCATCGCCCGCTGGTTGGTGTGACGGGGTCGCTGACCGCGCGGTGACCCGCCGCAAGGGCGCGCGCATGGATCGCGTCCACGTCGTCAACTTCAAAGCAGACGTGACCAGTGCCAGGGTTGGCCGTGGCTGGGTCCACCGATGCGCGGGGCACGCCGCGGTACTCGAGCAGCTCCAGCAGGACGCCGGACCGTGGCTCCACGAAGAGGGAGATGTCCAGCTCGACGCCCGGATACCCGGTCAGGCGCTGGAGGTACGGATCGTTTCGGAGCTGCCTCTCGACCTCGATCAGGCCGATCACGTCTCGGTAATATTCGGTCGACCGATCGACGTCGCCGACCTGGAGCCCCACGTGGCCGAACGACACGGTCCGTCCCGCTCCCTCCGGCACGGCCTACTCCGCGTCCGACTGTTCTGGCGGGATCAATCGGCTCAGATCGATCCGGTAGACCGTCTGCGGCCGCCCGGCACCCGGGCCTCCCTGGCGACCGAGCTGTGTGGCGATGCCCGCACGTTGGAGCGACGCAACGAGGCGGCGCGCTGATCGAGCCTGGATCCCGTAGGCACGAGCGAGCTCGGACGCCGTGACCGCAGAGGGGTCCACTTGGCGCAGTGCGTGGGTGAGACGAGTGAGCGCGAGCGGGCCCAGGCCGAGCTGGCGGGCGAGGCGCAGGGTCGGTTCATGGGTCTCCCGCAGCTTGTAGGTCGCCGAGGGCCGGTCCCGGCTCGCCCTGAATACCTGCCCGTCCGCGAACGCCACGTGCAGGTCGCCGTTCCGTTCGCCCATGACCAGGGCTCGCCTCGCGTTCTCCTCCGCCGCCAGGACCGTTGAGCCGAGGCCGACGCCGACTCGTGCGTTGAGCGGAAGGCGGTGGAGTTCCAGCGGGCCTCCGTGACCCGACATCAGGCGCGAGACCGCTCCCTCGATCGTGCCCCGGTTCGTGTAGATGATGAAGGTCTCATCGTCGAGGTCGGCCAGTCGACCCTGGAGCCGTTCGGCGAAGTCGAGGATCGTCTCCCGGATACGGAGCCGTCGACGCTGCGTCTCGTAGACGCTGCCGTCGTCGGTCGAACCGGCACGAAGCCCTGACACATCGATCAGCACGGCGGCAGGCTGCGTCGTTTCGGTGATCGCCAGGCGGGCTGCCAGGTGTGCCTGGCGAAGCGCCTCCCGGACCACGGACTTGGTGTGCGCGATGCGCCAGGCCGGCACCCCCGCCAAGCGGAGCTCGCGGTAGACGGATTCGACACAGGTCAGGCACACGTCGACCTCGCCGGCACGATAGCGGGCGAGATGGAAGGCGATGATGTCGTCAGCGGAGCGGACGCCGCCCTCGTCACCCTCGACCTCGAGCGCAAGGACATGGATTGGCGGATCGAGCCCGAGGTCCTCGTACGCCTCCCGGACCGTCGATAGCCCGATGGTGTCGAGGCTGACGCGGGGCAGATCCCCCTTCAAGTCGCGAAGAAGCTGAACGAGCGTCCGGTACAGATCCGCACCGGAATGCGGTACAAATTGGAGGGACGCCCGTAGCGTATTCGCTCGGCGAGCTAGTGCGTACGGGACGCGACCGGTGAAGAGCAAGACCTGGCAGATCTCGTCAAGCTCGCGCGCGAGCCCCAACGCCTCGTCCACGGACCCGTAGGCGCGTGCGACCACGCTGTCCTCGAGTCCCTCATCTCGCGCGACGGCCAGCGCGAGTTCGGCCGAGTCAGACGGACCGATGACGCCGATCAAGTTGTCCCGACCGGATAAACGACCGCAATGGGCTCCACATCCAGACCATCATACGCAGTCGTCATCAGACCGCGAAGGCCACCGACCCATCCGCCCGCAGCGGGATGTCCGTGATCTCCCGTCCGATGAGTCGAATGGTGGCCACGGCCGTGTCGTCCAAGGTGACGCCGAGACCCGGGGTCTCGGGAACGATGAGATAGCCACCCTCGCGGCGGACCTCGGTGGTGAACGCGGTGCTCTCCGTGCCTTCGTCGAGCATCGAATACTCCTGGACCAGGAAGTTCGGGATCGAGGCGTCGAGGTGGACCGAGGCGGCCGTCAGGACCGGTCCGAGGCAGTTGTGGGTCACGACCGCAGCGTGATAGGACTCGGCGACCGCCGCGATCTTCTTGGTGTGAGTCAGCCCTCCGGCAAGGCCGACGTCCGGGCGCACATACTGGCTGCCGCCCTGGGCCAACAACTCCCGGAACTCCCAGATCGTGTGCATCCGCTCGCCTTCGGCCACCGGGACCGTGACGCGCCGCGCGATGTCGGCCTGGGAACTGATGCTGTCGATCTGGATCGGGTCCTCGACGAAGAGTGGATGGAAAGCAGCCACGGCCTCCACGACGGGGATCGCCTGCATGGGTGTGAGCTTGCGATGCAACTCGAGAAGCAGATCGACATCTGGTCCCACGGCATCGCGAATCGCCGCAACGCTCTCGACCGTGGAGCGGATCAGGCGTTCCTGGCTCATGTCCTGATAGCCGACGGGCAGCGGATCGAACTTCACCGCGGTGAATCCCTCGTCGGCGGCCGCGCGGGCCTCCGTCGCCAGTGCGTCGGTGGTCGCGCCGTTCAGGAGCAGATGAAGCCGGATCCGATCGCGGCAGCGCCCACCAAGGAGCTCCCAGATCGGGACTTGCAGGCGTTGACCCTTAAGGTCCCACAGGGCGATGTCGACGGCGCTGACCGCGGCGGACAGCACGCTCCCGCGGAACGGCGCCATCCGGTACAGGTACTGCCAGTGGTGCTCGATCCGGTTGGGGTCCTGGCCGATCAGGTAGCGCCGGAATGTGTCGATGATCTGGTGGACCGCGCCGGGGTACCCCCAACAGGCCGACTGTCCCAGCCCGACGAGTCCGTCGTCCGTAGTGATCCGGACGAAGTGGGCGTCTCCCAACAATATCGAGTCGACCTGTGCGATCTCCACAAGACCTGCCCTCCAGCCAGTTCCACGTCGCCGTCGGTTATAGCAGAAATCCGGTCATTCCTGGCGGGAACCACGGTCGCGCGGCCCCGGGGACACCAGGAAGACAGAAGCGACGCTGTATCGTGAGTTTAGGACATATTAATGGTATCTTTGCTCCAAGCTCGCGGACAGATTCTTGAAGGGGTCGTTTCTTGGTTGCTGTGTCACCTGAGGATAGCTACCGCGCCATCGCGACCATCCGAGCGTTCGAGGACCGTTGCATGGAACTCAAGACCGCGGGCCAGATCCCGGGGTCTATCCATCTGTGCAGCGGGCAGGAGGCGATCCCGGTCGGAGCGTGCCGGACCCTCCAGCCAGGCGACGCGATCACGGTGACCTACCGGGGCCATGGCTGGGCGATCGCGGCGGGGCTGCCGATGACCGACCTGTTCGCCGAGATGATGGGTCGCGATTCGGCACTGTGCGGCGGCCGGGCAGGTTCACCCTATTTCTCGTCTGCGCAGCACGGGTTCCTGGGTGAGAACTCGATCGTCGGCGGCGGGGTGCCGATGGCCGTCGGAGCGGCACTGGCGTCGCTCCACGATGGCAGCAATTCGGTCAGCATCGTGTCCATCGGCGACGGGGCGTTGAATCAGGGCGCCGTCCACGAGGC
>JANOIS010000358.1:0-2255 GCA_031407755.1 Chloroflexota bacterium
GCCTCGGTCGGAGACACCGTCGAGCTCGGCGACGTGCTGGTTGTCCTCGCGTGACGGACGACGCGGCTCCGCGCGCCGGACCATCACACCCGCCCCGCAGCACGGGGGAGCGGCCTGACCCCGGTCGCGACCGATGGCGTGCGACCCTCGCCGCCGTTGCCGCAAGGAGCGGACCACGACGCGAGCGCTACGAGACCTCATCCGGCATCGAGATCCGTGACCTGTATACCCCGGCAGACATCGCCGATCTTGACGAAACCCGTGACCTCGGTCGGCCCGGAGACTACCCGTTCACCCGCGGCGTTCAGCCCACGATGTACCGCGGCCGCTTGTGGACCATGCGCCAGTACGCCGGCTTCGCCACGGCCGAGGCGACGAATCGCCGGTTCCGCTACCTCCTCAACCAGGGTCAGACCGGCCTGTCCGTGGCGTTCGACCTGCCGACCCAGATGGGTTATGACTCGGATGCGCCCGCCGCCGAAGGCGAGGTCGGCCGGGTCGGTGTGCCGATCAGCAGTCTTGCTGACATGGAGGTCCTGGTCGAAGGTCTGCCGCTCGGCGAGGTCAGCACCTCGATGACCATCAACGCCACGGCCCCGATCCTGCTCGCGCTGTACGTTGCGGCGGCTGAAGGGCAGGGGGTCGATCGCTCGCGGATCTCGGGGACCACGCAGAACGACATCCTCAAGGAATACATCGCCCGCGGGACGTACATCTTCCCGCCCGGCCCATCGATGCGCCTGGTGACCGATGTCTTCGAGTTCTGCGCAGCCGAGCTGCCGCGTTGGAACACGATCTCGATCTCCGGTTATCACATGCGTGAGGCGGGGGCAACGGCCGCCCAGGAGCTCGCCTTCACGCTGGCGGACGGGATCGCCTACGTCGAGGCAGCCGTCGAGCGTGGCCTCGATATCGACGATTTCGCCGAGCGTCTGTCCTTCTTCTTCGCCGCCTGGTCCGAACTGTTCGAGGAGGTAGCCAAGTTCCGGGCGGCTCGTCGGATGTGGGCCACGATCATGAAGGAGCGTTTTGGCGCCACGAACCCGCGTGCCATGCTGTGCCGCTTCCACGTCCAGACCGCCGGATCCAGCCTGACCGCGCAGTCGATCGATAACAACGTCGTGCGGACCACGGTCCAGGCCCTGGCCGCGATCCTCGGCGGAGCCCAGAGCCTGCACACGAACTCGCGTGACGAGGCGCTCGCGCTGCCCACCGAGGAGGCGGCCCGTCTGGCCCTTCGGACGCAGCAGATCCTGGCCCACGAGTCCGGTGTGACCGAGACACCGGATCCGCTGGCCGGCTCGTACTACGTCGAGAGCCTGACCAACGAACTTGAAGCGGCCGGATGGGACTACCTCGACGAGATCGAGGGCATGGGCGGGACCCTGGCCGCGATCGAGCGCGGCTTCCAGCAACGGGAGATCCAGGAGGCGGCCTACCGGGTCCAACAGGCCATCGACAGCGGCGACCAGGTGGTCGTCGGCGTCAACCGCTTCCGGGACGACGAACTCCACACCCCACCGACCCAGAAGATCGACCCCGATGGAGAGCGCCGTCAGATTGAGCGCGTCCGCCGCGTCCGCGCCGAGCGCTCGGCCGAGGCGTGGCACGCCGCCATGACCGAGCTCGAGCGCGTGGCCCGCGACAACGGCAACCTGATGCCTGCCATCGTGGATGCCGTCCGGGCGTACGCCACCGTCGGCGAGATCTCCGATCGATTCCGGCTCGTGTGGGGTGAACATCGGGAGCTCATCACGGTCTGACGCCCAACGGGATCCGCCAGTGGGCGCGCCACCGTTCGACTGGCTTCTGGACGATCACCACGATGTCGGCGACGCGGCGCGCGAAGGGCAGGTGAGGCTCGGCCATCGCCGCGATGTCGTCGAGCCGCGTCGCCCTCGATTTCGCAAGCGTCAGGTGCGGGATCACGTCGCCGAACGCTCCGCCGTCCCGCGGAGCAGGGTACGCTGCGCCGGATGTTGCCACCGCCGCGATCTCTCCCAGCATCGATCCGTCACGTCGGTCGCGTGCATCACGTGGCGCTCATCGTCCGCTCCATCGACGACGCGCTCGGGCTCTGGGGCGACGCCCTCGGACTGACCCTCGAAACGGTGATGGATATCCCGGCCGATGGTGTCCGGATCGCCTTCCTCGGGGTAGGGGAGTCCAAGATCGAGCTCGTTGAGCCCACCGACGATACGACCGGCGTCGCCCGCTTCCTCGCCTCGAACGGTGAGGGCTTCCATCACATCTGC
>JANOIS010000270.1:0-21794 GCA_031407755.1 Chloroflexota bacterium
CCCTCCAGTCCGGGTCGTTCCTGAACATCGCCTCAAGGATCGAAGCCGGCGGGGAGCGCGGACTCCTGGGTCTTGCCTTCCACCCGGCCTTTGCCACCAACCGCTACCTGTTCGTCTTTTACACGCGGCCCGGCGGTGATCTGGTCATCGGGCGGATGCAAGCCAATGTCGCGCGGACCTCGGTCAGCACTTCGACGCTCGAGACCATCCTCGTCATCGAGCACAGCGAGAACTCGAACCACAACGGCGGCGCGCTGGCCTTCGGTCCGGACGGCTATCTGTACATCGCCACCGGCGATGGCGGTGGTGGCGGCGACCCCCTCGAAAATGGCCAGGACATCACCGACGAACTGCTCGGCAAGATCCTGCGCATCGATGTGAACGGAGCCCTGCCGTACGCGATCCCGGTGGACAACCCGTTCGTCGGCACGACAGGCGACGACGAGATCTGGGCGTACGGGCTGCGCAATCCGTGGCGGATCTCCTTCGATCGGACGACCGGCGACCTGTATATCGGCGATGTCGGCCAGGGCCGGCGCGAGGAGATCGATCGTCAGCCCGCCGGCGTGGCAGGCGGCAGAAACTACGGCTGGAACGTGCTCGAGGGCTCACTCTGCTACCCGTCCGGGACCAGCTGCGACAGGACCGGCATGACGATGCCGGTCGCCCAGTACGATCACTCGCTCGGCTGCTCCATCACCGGCGGACATGTCTACCGCGGGGCGCACCGAGACCTCGCCGGCCTGTACGTGTATGGCGACTTCTGCAGCGGGCGCCTGTGGACGATGAATGCCGATGGCAGCCGGGAGCGCGTTCGCCGCGATACGAACCTGAACATCTCTTCCTTCGGCGAGAGCGAGGCCGGCGAGCTGTATCTGACCGATCTCGGTGGCGCGCTCTATCGCGTCATCGCGCCGGAGTTCAGCGACATCGCCAGCTCAAGCTTCCTCGATGCCATCCACTGGCTGTTCTACCAAGGGATCACCGCGGGCTGCGGTGGCGGCCGGTTCTGCCCGGATGCGCCGGTCACGCGAGCGCAGATGGCGCTGTTCCTCGTTCGCGCCTTCGACATCCCGCCCGCGACCGGCCCGGATCATTTCTCCGACGACAACGGCCAGACCGGCGAAAGCGCCATCAACGCGCTATTCGAGGCGGGGATCACCGGCGGCTGCGCGCCGAACCGGTTCTGTCCTGGTGCGCCCGTGACTCGAGCGCAGATGGCGCTGTTCCTCGACCGCGCCATCGAGCCACCGCTCCCGGATGCGTCGCAGGACTTCTTCGATGACGACGACGGCCGGACCGGCGAGGCCTCGATCAATCGCCTGGCTCAGGCCGGGATCACGGGTGGATGTGGGCCGCGCCGCTACTGCCCTACGGCGAGGGTCACCCGCGGGCAGATGGCGGCGTTCCTGCAGCGAGCCCTCGGCGGCTGACGGTCCCACGGCGGGGCGGACGTACAATCCGCGCTGATGAGCATCTACCTCGATCACGCCGCGACGACCCCGCTCCGCCGCGAGGTTCTCGACGCGATGCTGCCGTATCTCACGGAGGCCTTCGGCAATCCGTCATCGGCGCATGCGTTCGGGCGGGCGGCGCGGGCGGGTCTCGACGAGGCACACGAGCGGGTCGCACGGTGCCTGAACGTGGAACCCCGCGAGATCGTGTTCACGTCGGGTGGGACCGAGGCCAACAACCTCGCCATCAAGGGCGCGGCGTGGGCGGGCAAGGCTCACGGGCATCGTATCGTGACCTCGTCCGTGGAGCATCACGCCGTTGGCCACACCCTGCGCTATCTCGAGAAGTTCGGGTTCGAGGTCGTCGAACTGCCGGTCGACCGCTACGGGCGGGTGGATCCCGAGCAGCTTGAGGCGGCCCTGACGGACCGCACGATCCTGGTCTCGATCATGCTGGCCAATAATGAGGTCGGGACGATCCAGCCGATCGAGGACATCGCTGCCCGGGTCCGGACCCGCAAGGGCGTGCTGTTCCACGTGGACGCCGTGCAGGCCGCGCCGTACGTGGACCTGGATCTCGCGGCACTCGGAGCCGACCTCGTGTCGCTCGGCGCGCACAAGTTCGAGGGGCCCAAGGGTGTCGGGGCGTTGTATGTGCGGCACGGGACCCACATCCTTGCCCAGCAGCACGGTGGCACCCAGGAACGGCATCGGCGAGCCGGGACGGAGAACGTGGCCGGGGCCGTCGGGCTGGCGGCGGCGTACGACCTGACGTGCGCGGAGCGGCCGGCGACGGTGGCCGGGCTGCGGGACGGTCGTGAGCGGCTCGGTCGGGCGGTGCTCAAGGTCGATGGTGTCGAGCTGACCGGTCACCCGACGGATCGATTGCCGGGCCTGCTCTCGATCGTGGCCCGTGGCACGGATGGTTCGGCGGTCTCACTGTCGCTCGATCTGGAGGGCATCGCGGCATCCGTCGGATCGGCCTGCACGACCGGTTCCACGGAGGTCAGCCACGTCCTGACGGCGATGGGCTATCCCGAGGACGAGGCCCGCGGCGCGCTGCGGCTGTCGCTCGGGCGGACCACGACGGAGGACGAGCTGGCGACGGCGGTTGCGGTCGTCCCGCGGGTCGTCGCGTCGATGCGGGTCGCGGCGGCGGCGGTCGCCACGGACCCGCTGGGGCAGGGGGTCGGGGTATGAGCCGGATCCTCGTGGCCATGTCCGGGGGCGTGGATTCGTCCGTCGCCGCCGCGCTCGTCGCGCAGGCCGGGCACGAAGTCGTGGGCGTCTGGATGCGCCTCCACGACGTGGCGGACAGCTACTCCGAATTCAAGAAGAGCTGCTGCTCACTGGACGCCGCCGACGACGCGCGGCGGGTCGCGGCCCAGCTCGACATCCCGTTCTACGTCATGAACCTCGAACGTGAGTTCGACGCGGGGGTGCTCCAGCCGTTTCTCGACGCATACCTCGACGGCCGGACGCCGAGCCCCTGTATCGATTGCAACACGTACGTGAAGTTCGGGGCGCTCCTTGGCCGGGCGCGGCATCTATACGAGTGCGAGGCGGTCGCGACCGGGCACTATGCGCGGCGGGTCGTGGGCGAGGATGGACGCGCACGTTTGCTGCGGGCGAGGGACGAGGACAAGGACCAGACGTATTTCCTGTACGGCCTGCGCGCGGAGCAGCTGGAACATGCCCGCTTCCCGCTGGGCGAGTTGACCAAGCCCGAGGTGCGCGCGGTGGCTCGTTCGCTGGGTCTGGCCACGGCGGACAAACCCGAGAGCCAGGAGATCTGTTTCGTGCCGGGTGGTGACTACCGCGATGCGCTCCAGGAGCGGGTCGGGTGGGTGCCGCAGGCCGGGCCGCTCATCGATGTCGACGGGACGCAGGTCGGGGAGCACTGCGGCGCGCCGGCCTATACGGTGGGCCAGCGTCAGGGCCTGGGCGTGGCCCTCGGCGAACCGCGCTACGTCTCGCGGATCGATCCTGTCTCGAACACCATCCAGCTCGGTCGGCGACAGGACCTCGAGACCCACGAGTTCACGATCGAGCAGACGTCATTCGTGGGGGATGTGCCCGCATCCCCGTTCCGTGCCACCGTGCGGATCCGTCATCGCGCCCCGCTGATCGGGGCGACCGTCCAGGCCCTGGAGGCGAAGCGCTGGTCCGTCAGGACGGACACACCGGTCTGGGCCGCCGCCCCGGGTCAGGCGGCCGTGCTCTATGACGGCGAGGAGGTCGTTGGCGGTGGCCGGATCACGGCGGCGGCCCGAAATGGCGTCGCGAGCACGCCGGACCGCGACCCGATCCTCACCCGCGCGTGACGATCGAGCCGTCGCTCATCCTGTCCGTCCTTGTCGGTACGTTCCATGCTGCGCTGTCCGTCCTGATCCGCGGGACGGCCGGCGGGCGCCTGCCGCTCCTGGTCGCGGCCGCCATCCTCGGGGCATGGACCGGGGACGCGATCTTTTCCAGGGTGGGGATCTCCATCGTGCGGATCGGTGACTACAACCTTGTGGGGGCGTCGGTGATGGCCTGGGTCGGGATCGCCGTCGTGTCCGTCGTCGCCGTGCTGGGCCCTACCCGCGAACGGCCCGCATGAAGATGCTCGATGAACGCGGCACGGCCCGATTTCTGCGCGGTCTGACCATCGGGGCCCTCATCGGCGCCGTCATCGCCGGGTCACGCATCTGGGCTGGCCGGTCCAGGCGGCGTGGCACCCGTCCCGGTGACTGACGAGCCGCCGTCCGGCCCTTCAGCGCCGGAAGTCGCGGCCGCCGCCCTCGCCCGGACGGCACGCTCCGCTACCATTGCGACCGATGTCCACCCCCGTCACCGCCCCTGATCCGCGCATCCTCACGCTGCCTGCCGCCGAGATCCGGCGGCGCTTCCTCGAGTACTTCGCCGAGCGCGGCCACACGATCGTGCCCAGTGCCAGCCTCGTGCCGGCCGGCGACCAGACGCTCCTGTTCACCAACAGCGGGATGGTCCAGTTCAAGGACCTCCTGACCGGTACCGAGCGGCGGAGTTACACCCGCGCGGTCGATTACCAGCGCGTCCTGCGCGTGGCCGGCAAGCACAACGACTTCGAAGAGGTCGGACGGTCGCCGCGGCACCACACCCTGTTCGAGATGCTCGGCAACTGGAGCTTTGGCGACTATTTCAAGCGCGACGCCATCCTGTGGGCCTGGGACTTCCTGACGCGCGACCTCGGCATCCCGGCTGATCGGCTGGCGGCCACGACCTACACGACCGACGACACGGCCTACGACGTCTGGCAGGACGAGATCGGCCTGCCGCCTGATCGGCTCGTGCGCTGGGGCGATTTCCCCAACGGCGACGAGAAGAACTGGTGGCGCATGGCCGATATCGGGCCATGCGGACCGTGCAGCGAGATCCATTTCGACCTGGGGGCGCAGCTCAGCGAGGGGCCGGAGTGCGTACCGGACCACAGTGAGACCTGTCCGCGCTGGGTGGAGCTCTGGAACCTCGTGTTCATGGAGTTCGAGCTCCATCCGGACCGGAGCCTGACGCCGCTGCCCGCGCCCGGCGTGGACACCGGCATGGGGCTGGAACGCCTGGCGAGTGTCCTCCAGCAGGTCCCGACCAACTACGACACGGACCTGTTCACCCCCATCCACGCCCGGATGCGGGAGCTGCTGGGTCATGACCCGGACGCCTTCGAGCAGGAACGCTTCAGCTACCAGGTCATTGCCGATCATTCGCGTGCCGTCACGTTCCTCATCGCCGACGACGTCCTTCCGGGTAATGAAGGGAGGAATTACGTTCTGCGCCGCATCCTGCGTCGCGCCGTGCGCCACGGCCGATTGCTGGGCCGGCGCGAGCCGTTCATGGCGGAGACGGCGGACGTGGTGATCGAGGTCATGGCCGGCGCCTTTCCGCACCTCATCGAGAAGCGCGATCAGATCCTGGCCACGATCACGCGAGAGGAGGAGCAATTCAACCGGACCCTTGACCGCGGGACCGTGCGACTGGACGCCGCTCTCGCGCGGACATCGTCGACCAGCACCGCCGCGTCCGGAGCCGCCGCCGCGCCGGCCCAGGTCATCGGTCGGCGACCGGAGGATCTCGACGCCGAAGCCCCGGTCCTGCCCGGCGATATCGCGTTCGAGCTGCACGACACGTTCGGCTTCCCGATCGATCTGACCATCGAGATGGCCGCCGAGTCAGGCTTCAGGGTCGATCGCGACGGCTTCGATATCGCCCTCGCCGAGCAGCGCGAACGGAGTCGCTCGGGCAAGAAGGCGGACCTCGCACGTCATGCCGAATCAACCTCCCTGTACAGCGCCATCCAGGGTCGTGCCGGGGATACGACGTTCCTCGGCTACGAGACCACGACCGCCGACGCGCGAATCGTGGCGATCGTCCGCGACGGGATGGAGTTCGACGAGCTGACCGGCCACGGCGAGGCGGAGGTCGTGCTGGACCGAACCCCGTTCTACGCGGAGGGCGGCGGCCAGGTCGGCGACCACGGCACGATCCGTGAGCCGGGCGGCGGCAGCGAGCTGTTCACCGTGACGGACACCCAGAAGCCCGTCGGGGGCCTGGTCGTCCACCGTGGCACGCTCCACGGCCGGCTGCGGGTCGGCGAAACGGTGGAGGCCGCCGTGGACGCCGAGCGCCGTGCCCACACGATGCGCAACCACACCGGCACGCACCTGCTCCATCGGGCCCTGCGCAACGTGGTCGGGGAGCGGGCACGCCAGGCCGGTTCGCTCGTCACGCCCGACTACCTGCGCTTCGACTTCCCGTTCGACCGGGCGCTGACCGACGACGAGAAGCGCGCCATCGAGGACGAAGTCCACGCGGTGGTCCGCGACGATCGCGCGGTCAGCATCGCGCACCTCCCGATGGCCGAGGCGATCGACGCGGGGGCAGACGCGTTCTTCGACGAGAAGTACGGCGAGACCGTCCGCACCATCCGGGTCCAGGACTACAGCTACGAGTTGTGCGGCGGGACGCACTGTCGGGCCAGTGGCCAGATCGGTGGTTTCGTCATCACCGGAGAAAAGAGCATCGGCTCCGGGATGCGCCGCATCGAGGCCGTCACCGGGGCCGCCGCGGACCGCCTCATGCGAGAGCGTCGGGACGCCCTCGACCGCGTGGTCGAAGCCGTCGGCGCGAAGTCCATCGATACGGTAGAAGAGCGCATCGCGGCGCTCCAGGCAGAGCTGCGCGAGACGAAGCGCCGACTCAAGGCCGGCGCGGGCGCCGCCGTACCGAAGCCGATCGAGCTGGCCGCTGGAGCCGAGGAGGTCGCCCCAGGCGTCCGTCTTGTGATCGCCAGTGCTCCGTACGAATCGATGGAGGTGCTAAAAGGCGCCGCGAAGGACGTCCGCAGTGCGCTCGAAAGTGGCGTGATCGCGCTGTTCCTCGATGCCGAGGCGCCGCAGGTCTTCGTGACCGTCTCGGACGACCTCGTCGAGCGTGGCATCGCCGCCGGTGAGCTGGTCATGGTGGCGGCCGGGCCGATCGATGCGAAGGGCGGTGGAAGGCCCGGGATGGCCCAGGGCATGGGCACCCGGCGCGAAGGCCTGGGCGAGGCACAGGCCGCCATCCGGGAGCGACTCCGCAGCGCGGCGGGCTGATGGCCTTCTGGCGCAGGATCTGGCAGCGCGACGAGGTCGAATCCCTCGCCGCCTGTACCGCGCTCGACATCGGTACCGAGTTCGCCAAGGCCCTGGTCTTCGAGATCGATGCGGCCGGGCTCGGGACCGTGCGCGGGGTCGGGCGCAAGCGGCAGGGGCTCTCGCACATGCAGTCGGGCACCGTCGCGGACATCGCGGCCGTCGTCGACAACTGCGCGGTCGCGCTCCAGGAGGCTGAGGAGATGGCCGGATTCCGGCCGACCCAGGTCGTCATCGGTATCGCCGGGGAGCTGGTCAAGGGATTCACCACCACCCACAGCCAGGAGCGCAAGAAGCCGGACCAGCCGATCACGGAGAACGAGCTCCAGAAACTCATCGATGCCGTCCAGCACGAGGCGCTTCGCGAGGCCGAGCGTGCGATCACCTGGGAGACCGGCCTGCCGCACGTCGACGTGCGCCTCGTCCACGCCGCGGTGACCGGTGCATCGATCGATGGCTACGCCCTCAGTAACCCGGTCGGGTTCCAGGGCCGGCACGTCAAGATCGGGATCTTCAATGCGTTCGCCCCGCTGGTCCACCTGGGTGCCCTGCAATCGGTCGCGTCGCAGCTGGACCTGGAGCTGCTCGAGATCGTCGCCGAGCCGTATGCCGTGGCGAGGGTTCTTGGCGCGGATCAGATCCGTCAGGCCGGAGCCATGTTCGTCGACGTGGGCGGGGGCACGACGGACGTGGCCCTTGTCCGCCAGGGCGGCATCGAGGGGACACGGATGTTCGCACTGGGTGGTCGGGCGTTCACGAAGTCCCTGGCGGATCGCCTGGACCTGCCGTTCCCGCGAGCCGAGGCGCTCAAGGTGGATTACGCTCGCGGTATCGCGATCGACGACCGCGACGAGGTGGCCGGGATCATCGACGATGACGTTCGGGTGTGGGCGGCAGGCGTGGAACTGGTCATGGAGGAGCTGTCCGGCGGTGACCTGCTGCCCGGGCGGATCCACCTGTGCGGGGGAGGCTCGCGCCTGCCCGAGATCCATGCCGCGCTCGCGGCTGAATCGTTCTGGAAGCGGCTGCCGTTCGCCCGACCACCGGAAGTGACGATCATGGCGCCGAACCAGATCGAGACGGTCGTCGACGCCACGGACCTGCTGGTCGATCAACAGGACGTGACGCCGCTCGGGCTCGCCTACCAGGCCATCGAGCTGCAGACGACGGAAGACCCGCTCGATGTCGCGCTGCGGCGCGTGCTCCGCGCGATGAAGGTCTGAGCGATGGCCGGCACCATCGTCTACCTCGACGTCGATGACGAGATCACCTCGGCGGCTGCGCGTGTCCGTTCCGCCAGCGGTGGACGCGTGGCGGTCGTCCTGCCGTACGGATCGCGCGTGGCCACGTCGCGGATCAACTTCCGGCTGCTGGCCCGGGACGCGCAGACCAACGGCAAGCGGCTGTCGGTCGTGGCCGGCGACGCGGCGACGCGGTCCCTGGCGGCCTCTGCCGGACTGCCGGTCTTTGGCAGCGTGGCGGAATATGAATCGTCGCTGGAGGGCGGCTCAGACGACGCGGCGACACCACCGACTGATGGCGCCCTCCATAGCGTGACGGTCGCGACACCCGCGCCCGCGACCACGATCCGGGCACGCCCCACGCCCCGAGCTCCCGCCGCGATCCCGGCCGCACGTGTCGTCGCCGACACCCCGAGCCGACCTGACAGCGACGATGCGACGCCGCTTGGTCGGGAGCGTCAGACGGCACGGGTCGGCCGTCGTGGGATCGGTCGGACGCCGCTGGTCATCAGTGCGGCGATCCTCGCGCTGGCGGTCGTCGTTGGCGGCGTGGGCGCGTTCCTGCTGTTGCCCACCGCGACCGTGATCATCACACCGCGGAGCGAGACGATCGGCCCCATCGCCCTCCGGATCGTCGCGGATACCTCGGCCACCGAGCCCGATATCGAGAACGCCGTGGTGCCGGCGGAGCGGTTGACCATCGATCTTGCGGCCGCCGACAGCTTCCCGGCGACCGGCCAACGGATCGAGGAGGCAGAGGCGACCGGCACGGTCCGTTTCTCTAACCTGGATCCGACGGGATCGAACACGATCAAGGCGGGCAGCATCGTCAGCACCGGCAGCGGTGTGCGCTTCCGAACGGATGCATCGATCACCCTGCCGGCCGCCCAGCTGGTGCTCGGGAACCCGATCACGGTCATCGAGTCGCGCAAGTCGGTGGGCGTGACCGCCGTCGATGCGGGGCCCGATGGCAATGTGGAACCCAACACCATCACCACCGTCCCGCGCGGGGAGGAGCCGCTGTTCCTCAAGGTCAACAATCCGGAGGCCACGACCGGCGGAACCCGCGAGGAGTTTCCGCGGGTGGTCCAGGCCGATGTGGACGCCGCCGTGGCCGACCTGAGGGCCCGGCTCGTGGCGGCTTTTGCCGACCGGCTCGACGCCCCGGATCTCCTGCCCGGCGATACCGCCACCGTGTTCCCCGAGACCCAGACCCTCGGCGAACCCGTGTTTGGCGTGGATCCGGCGAGCCTGGTCGGGCAGGAGACGGCGACGTTCGATCTCGGTGCCACTTCGCAAGGGACGGTCGTTGCGGTCGACACCGCGCCGGTTCGGCTCGTGGCCGAGGCACGGATCACCTCCAGCGTCGACCCCGGGTTCACGCTCGTGGAGGGCTCCGGTGAGGTCAAGGACGCTCCAGCGGAGATCGCCGGTGGCGTCATCACCTTCCCGGTCAGCGTCACGGCGCGTCAGCGACTGGTGCTGGACCCTGGCGCCATCAAAGCCCGGATCCTGGGCCGATCCCTTGCCGAGGCACGGGCCATCCTGGCCACCTACGGCGAGGCGGACCTGAGCGTCTGGCCGGACTGGGTCGGCACGATCCCGACGCTCGACTCAAGGGTCGAGGTCACGACCGCGGGGGCGTCGCCGTGACCCGGGCACTGGGCATCGATCTCGGGGAGCGGCGCATCGGTGTCGCGATCGCCGATGGGCCAGGCGCCGGCGCGCGGCCGTTGACGACGCTCCGACGTGGACGACACATCGACCTCGATGCGGCGGCCCTCGAGGAGCTCATCAGGGCCCATGAGATCGACGAGCTCGTGGTTGGCCTTCCGCTCGACGCCGCGGGTCACGAGGGTCCACAGGCCGCGTACACCAGGGCCTGGGTTGGCGACATCGAGTCGCGACTGGGTGACCACGTCACGATCGCCCTGCACGATGAACGTTTCAGCAGCCACGTGGCGGAGACTCGTCTGGGGCCGATGAAGCGCGGCCGATCCGGCGGCCCGCCGTCGAAGGTCCAGCGTGACGCCTACCGCGCACGGGTCGACCGAGAAGCCGCGGCGATCATCCTGCAAGATGCACTCGACGACCGGGCTGCGACGGGGCCAGCCACCGGACCACCCGCAACCTCGATGGAGACGCCGTCATGACGATCCGCTCCGGCGGACGACCGCGCGATCAGCGCCAGCCCCACGCCCGCCGGTTCGAGTCGGACGCGTATGCGACCGACTACGTGCCCGAGGCCTTCGAACCCGCGCGACGTCACGGCGGCAGCGGCAACGGCGGGCGGCGCGGTGGCAACGGTGGTCGTGGTGGCGGGCTGCTCGGCATCGTCAAGTTCCTCGTGTTCGCGCTCATCCTGGCCGGCATCGTACTGGCCATCGCCCTGACCGCCCTTCGCCCGCTGGTGAATTCGTTGATCCTGGGCTGGGCCGCTGACAGTCCGGCGGCCCTTAACCTGCCGTTCGTGGCCGATCTCGTGCGCGAAGATCTGGGCGCATCGTTGACCAGGCCCGTGTCCGCTGATCCGGGGCAGGTGGAGTTCCATATCGAGGACGGCGACAACGCGTCCACGATCGGCGTGCGCCTCCAGGAGGAGGGTCTGATCCGGGACGCACGGGCGTTCGTGTTCATCGCCAGCGAGCGCGAGCTGACCGGAGATCTCCAGCAGGGTACGTTCATCCTGCGCCGCAACATGACCCCGGATGAGGTGGTCACGGCGCTGCTCGCGGCTCCGGCGATCCCGTATGTGGATATCGCCTTGCGCACGGGCTTGCGCCTGGAGCAGATCACGGCCCAGCTTCAGACGATACCCGCCCTCGAGATGGACGTGCGCGAGTTCTACGAGCTCGCCAAGGAACCGCCGGCAGCGCTCATCGCGGACTATCCGTGGCTCGGGCGGATCCTGAGGGATGCCCCCGAGGGCTTCAAGCCGTCGCTTGAGGGCTTCCTGTGGCCCGACACCTATCGCGTCCTGCCTGATACGACCCCCGACGAGCTCGTCCGGCTCATGCTCGATGGCTTCATCGCGGCGGTCGGGGCGGACAAGCTGCGCGTCGCCGACGAGCGCGGTCTGACCTTCTACCAGGTACTCACGCTGGCGTCCATCGTGGAGCGTGAGGCTGTCCTCGACGAGGAGCGGCCGCTTATCGCCGGGGTGTACCAGAATCGGCTGGACGGCATCCCCGGGATCAAGAACAAGATCTTCAACGCCGACCCGACGGTGATCTACGCGGTCGATTCGGTGAATCTCGCGGCGCTCGAATTCGACACCTGGCAGGAGTACCGCTTCTGGACGGTGCCCGAGGGCATCGGCATGGCGGACATCGTGCTCCCGGAAGAGCTGCTGGGGTTCCAGACCTACACCCAGGCGGGACTCATCCCGGCGCCGATCGTCACGCCGACCCTCGCGTCCATCGACGCGGCGCTCCGCCCGGATGTCGCGGACAAGTTCATCTATTTCCTGGCGATCCCGGAGGGCAACGGGTCGCATGCCTTCGCCAAGAACAAGAAGGAACACGACGCCAACCGCCTCAAGTACGGCTATATCCAGTGACCGCGGGGCGCACCGCCTGGCCGGCGCCGACCGATTTCGCGGCGTCGCCGGATAACGGGCAGCTCGCGGCATGGAGCGACTCGGATCAGGCGGCTCGTCCGGCACGCCTGGAACGACTTCGCGCCCGATTTGACGGGGCAGGCATCGATGCCTATTTCGGGGTCCTCCGCGAACACATGCGATACCTCACGGGTTTCAGCCTCGCTGAAGGCGAGGAGAAGAGCGCGGGACATTCCGGGCAGTTCCTCGTCTCGGGTGAGGAGGTCGTCGTGCTCGCCGACTCGCGCTACACGATCCAGGTTCGTCGCGAGGCGCCGGATGCCCGGCTGTTCGAGGCGTACGGGAACCTCGCGGACCGATGGCCGGACCTCGTGGCGTCGGTGGGGGCGCGGCGCGTGGGCGTGGAGGCCGGGTTCGTGTCGCACGCCCTGTGGGAACGGCTGGCGACGGCGGCGCCGGAGGTGGAACTGGTGGCCATCGAGGGCTGGCTTGAGGCGGATCGGGCGATCAAGGAGCCCGCGGAACTGGAGCGGGTGGCCGCGGCCTGTGCGGTCGCGGACCGGGCGCTTGCCGCGCTTCTCCCGGAGATCCGGGCAGGCGTGACGGAGGCGGAACTCGCGTTGCGGCTGGAATGGCTGATGCGGACCGGCGGCGCGGAGGCGCTCGCGTTCGAGGTGGCCTGCCTGTCCGGGCCGGAGGCGGCCCTGCCACACGGCGCTCCGGGTGATCGAGCGGTGCTGGACGGCGCGGTCCTGCTGTTCGACTTCGGAGTGCAGGTCGCCGGATATCGGAGCGACATGACCCGGACGCTGTTCGTGGGGGAGCCGTCCGGGCGCGATCTGGAGATCTATGAGCTCGTGGCCCGCGCCCAGGCGGCCGCGATCGACGTCGTGGAGGCGGCCGTGCGCGGGGGAGGGGAGCTGCCCAGCGGCCGGGCGTTGGACGCCGTCGCTCGGGCGGTCATCGGCGAGGCCGGCCACGGCGAACATTTTGGTCACGGGACGGGCCACGGGATCGGCCTCGCGACGCACGAGGCACCATCACTCGGGAAGAATGCGACGGACACGCCCCTGCCGAGTCCGACGGTGTTCTCCGTCGAGCCCGGCATCTACCTCGAGGGCGAGATGGGTGTCCGGATCGAGGATCTCATCGCCCTGGACGCCGTGGCCGGCCGCGTGGAGCGCCTGACGCAGTTCCCCCGCGAGGTCCTGGTCGTCGGCTGAGCGGCACCCCGTCCCACCCCGGGCCGTCCGCGCGGGCCTCGAGAGCCGATGTCAGCCCCAGACACGAGTTCCGCACAGCCGTGCACGACCGATCGCTCAGGATGCCGATCAGAGCCTACGAAGCGATCGATCACGAGGAACCTGTGCCAGATGTGAGCCTGGGGCTGACAATCTCGCGACCTGCCGCCCCGCCCCAGGCCGTGGGATGATGCCGCCGTGGACCTCGTCCCCGTCATCCGCCTCGTGCTGCTGTTCTTCGTGACCCTGGTCGCCTGCGAGCCAGCCCTGGAGACGCTGACCCCGGTCGGTGAGACGCGCGTGGATTGCCAGGGCGTGCCGCCGCAGCATTGCCAGGAAGCCCTTGATCAGGCGCGCGCCGTCCTGCCGGTGCCACTCGTCGAGCTGATCGTCCGCTGCACCGCGCCACCATGCACGGTCCAGCAGGGTCAGAGCGAGATCCGTGCCCGGTACGCCGACGGTACGACCCACACCTCCGGATCCGGCTGGAGTCAGGCCGTGCCCGCGCCGGCGCCCGCTCAACCCGGCGTGGAGCCGCCTCCGGTGGCGCTCCCGGTCCAGCCCGCCTGTTTCGCGGTGCCGGCCGCGACATGCATCGAGATGGCGACATCCGCGATGACCGGCCTGCCGCCGGGAAGTCCGCCGGTCGGATCGATCACCGTTCGCTGTACGGCGGTCTGTACCATGACCGATGGTGAAGGCGAGACGCTCATCCTGTTCAGCGACGGCACATCGATAACGTCCGGCTGGGGCTACTCGAACGGCGGCTGACAGGCATCAGCGCCCTGCGATCGATTCCAGCGTGAAATCAAGCGCGTCCGCCAGGATCGGTACCTCCGCCGAGGTGAATGCCAGGGGCGGCCGAACCTTGAGGACATTGCCCGCTCGACCGCACGTTCCGACGAGGACCCCGCGCTCCCGCATCCCCTCCTTGACCGCCGTTGCCATGGCCCCATCCGCGAACTCGACCCCGATGGCAAGACCCGCGCCGCGGACGTCCACGATCGAAGGACGACCCGCCGCCACCGACCGGATCGCCCCGCGAAGCGCCTCGCCGGTCGAAGCCACGCGCTCCAGGACACGCTCGTCGGCCAGAACGTCGAGGACCGCCAGAGCCGCGGCCGCCGCGACCGGATTGCCACCGAACGTGCTGAAGAACACGGTCTGATCGGCGAACCGCCGCGCGATATCGGCCCTCGTGATGACCGCCCCGATCGGATACCCGTTGCCCATCGGCTTGCCCATCGTCACGATGTCCGGCGTGATCCCGAGGTCCGCGAACGACCACATCGAGGTGCCGGTGCGGCCATGCCCGCCCTGCACCTCGTCGGCGATCCACAACCCGCCCGCCCCTTGGGTCGCCGCCACCCATGCCTGCGCAACGTCCGGGGCGATGGCCGGGTAGCCGTCACTCGTGAGGACCCCGTCCATGATCGCGGCCGCGGGCCGGATACCGCGCTCGGCCAGTCGGGCTGCGGCCGCCACAAAACCCGCCACGCCCCCGTCGATCGTCCACGTCTCGATGTGGTCGGGCTTTCGACCGTCTGGCCACATTTCGGGCGACAGGGCGGCGATCGACTCCGAGATGCCGTGGTAGGCGTAGTCGGTGCACAGGCCACCGCGGCTGCCGGTGAAGGTCGTGGCCAGCCGCCACGCCAGATCGTTCGCCTCCGAGCCCGAGTTGACGTAGAAGACCGTATCGAGCCCGGGTGGGCAGCTCGCCACAAGCCGCTCGGCGAGTTCGATGGCGCCCTCGTGCAGATAGCGCAGGTTCGTGTTCAGCCGTCGCGTCTGGCGCGCGATCGCCTCCGTCACCCGCGGATGACCGTGGCCCACACACGGGACGTTGTTGTAGGCATCGAGGTAGCGCCGGCCGTCGACATCGGTCATCCATACCCCGCGGGCGCTGGCCATCTGGATCGGCTGCGCGTAGGTCAGCGGCTCCAGGGCAGGGCCGAGGACTCGCTCGCGTCGTGCGATCAGCCGCGTCCGACCACCGACGGCGGCAACCTCGGCACCGAACCGCCGCGCGACCTCGTCCCAACCAGTGTCGAGCAGCGTCCCGATCGTGCGCGCCACCGAGCCGTTGTAGCGCTCGGCGAATGCGGGGTCCTCGAGGCCCTGAGCAGCCCGCCACGATGAGATCGTGATCGTTACGGCGGCCCGGGCCGCGAGGATCTCGCCCAGCAGGGGAAGCTCGATCGGTTCCAGTGGGGTCACACGCTGATAGCCGTCCAGGATCAGACGGGCGGTCCGGAACAGGTCGTCAGGCTCCCGCTCGTTGAGCACTGAATCGAGCACGCTCCCGAGGTCGATGACGAGCGCCGAGTGGCTCATGTCGCCGAAATCGACGATGCCCGTGATCAGCCCGTCCGCATCGGTCAGGACATTGTCCGTGGTCAGATCGCCGTGGACGACCTGCGCGCGCAGCGACGGCCAGGCGGGCGCCACCACCTCGTCATAGCGATCGAACACCCGCTCGACGAGCGCGCGCCTGCCGGCGTCGCCGATGGCACCGATCAGGTCCCGAGTCTTCGCGGCGTGCTGGACGTCCCACAACATCGTGCGCGCCGCCGCCGGGTGGAAGAACCCGCGTAACGCGCGACCAACGCGCGCGGCCGTCTCGCCGAACGCGTTCAGGGCTGCGTCGGACAGGTCGAGCGGGTCCATCCAGGCCCGCCCCGGTAGGACGTCGTACAGCCGCAGATAGTGCGTGCCGTCAGGTCGCTCCACCGCGGCGCGCCGGGACGCGGCGAGATCGCCGGCAGCGCCCGGCACCACCCAGGGGAGCGCGAGGGGAAGCGCCGGATCCACTCGCGCCGCGTGCAGCACGCCGAGGGCCTCCATGTCCAGCGTGGCCGGGTCTTCGGCCGCGTTGGACACCTTGGCTACGGCCAGCGGCTGCCCGTCGGCGCTTTCCAGCAAGAACGTCCGATCGCGCTCGCTGCCGAGGTCACGCGCCGCCGTCGCAGTCAGGCCGAACGTGGCGGCCACGATGTCGAGGAGCACGTCGCCCTCGAGGTCCGGCGGAGAAGCCGCGAGGACGGGGTCGAAGTCGGTCGGGACGCGCATGGTCCGCTGATGGTAGCCGGACGGTGACGCGGCTAGAATGGGCGCCCCGCCCCAGGAGCCCACCCCGACATGATCAGTACCGGCGAACTCAAGAAGGGCGTCGCCATCGAGCTCGTTGGCGAGCTCTGGCAGATCCTCGATTACCACCACAACAAGATGGGTCGAGGCTCCGCCCAGGTCAAGATAACGCTGCGCAACAACAAGCGCGGCCAGACCGTGGAGCGCAGCTTCCAGGCCGGGACGAAGTGGCCGCGCGCGTCGATGGAGAAGCGGCCCGTCCAGTTCCTCTACAAGGACGGCGACGACCACCACTTCATGGACAACGACACCTACGACCAGTTCGTCCTGACGACCGAGATGCTCGGCGACACGGCTCACTACATGAAGGACGGGATGACGCTCGACCGGACGAGCTACCAGGGCGAGACGATCGGCGTCGAGCTGCCGGTCACCGTCGACCTCGTCGTCGCCGAAACCGAGCCGGGCTTCGCCGGCGACACCCAGACCGGCGCCCGCAAGCCGGCCACGACCGAGACGGGCCTCGTGGTCACGGTCCCGATCTTCATCGAGGAGGGCGACACGATCCGGGTCGACACCCGGACCGGGGAGTACCAGACCCGCGTCTGAACGGTCGTTCTCGCGCCCGGTCGCCGATGCTCACCCGGTCCCTGTAGGCTCACCCGATCACAGTAGGCTCACTCGGCGAGCGCATCGAGCAGGACTCCGAGAATCCCGCCCCGAAGTCGGCCAATTCAGCCGAATTCTGCACGATTGACTCATCCCACGATCAGGACCTGCACAACCAGCGTCGAGCTCGTTCCGTACGCTCGCCCGGCGAGCGCACAAAGCTCGAAGTTCGGCTTTCGACCGCGGCAACGGGCCGACACACGGATCGCCTGATTGGTGGCGCCGGTACCATCGATCCGATGGACAATCGATCTCTCCTGCCGGGCTGGGACGCCGTGCCGACGGACACGGCCCCGGCCCCGCCGAACATCGCGCCGGCCCCGCCTCCGACTGCGCCCGGCACGTACGGGCTGCGGATCCTCGCTGTCAGCGAGGTCGCCCGGGCGATCCGCGAGGCGGTCCGCTCGGACCCGCGCCTGACCGACGTCTGGGTCGAGGGCGAGGTCGGCCGGGTCACCGTCAGCAGTGCGGGTCACGCGTACTTCACCCTCAAGGACGCCCGGAGCACGCTGAACTGCGTCTGGTTCAGCGACGAGCGTGCACGTTCCGTCTTCCAGCCCCAGGCGGGGCTGCGGATCGTCGTCCATGGCCGGGTTGACCTGTTCGAGCAGCAGGGCGCGGTTCAGCTCTACGTGGAATCGATTCAGCCCGCGGGCTTCGGCGACCTCGCGATCCGGTTCGAGGCGCTCAAGGCTCGCCTCGCCGCCGAGGGCCTGTTCGACGCGACTCGCAAGCGCCCGCTGCCGCAGCGCCCGACCACGATCGCGGTCATCACGAGCCCGACCGGCGTCGTGTGGCGCGACATTGCGACCGTCCTGACGAGGCGCTGGCCGATGACGAGCGTCCTCCTCGTCGCCTGCAAGGTCCAGGGCGACGACGCCCCCGAGAGCATCGTCCGCGCGTTCGGCCGGCTCGAGCGCTGGATTGCCGCGGTGACGCGCGAGGGCCGCGCCGACGACGTCCCGCAGGTCACGATCCTCGCCCGCGGCGGCGGTTCGCTCGAGGATCTCTGGTCGTTCAACGACGAGCGGGTCGTCCGGGCGGTGGTCGGGCACTCCCTGCCGGTGGTGTGCGGGGTCGGCCACGAGGTCGACGTGACGCTCGCCGACTTCGCCGCGGATGTCCGGGCAGCGACCCCGTCCGCGGCGGCCGAGCTGGTCGTCCCGGATCGGGCCGACTGGATGGCCGCGTTCCGCAGGGCAGGGGAGCGGACCGCCGCCGCCGTCACCCGGATGCTCGACGCGGTGGGACGCGAGCTGGCAGCGGAGCGACGCGCCCTCGACCGGCTCGATCCGCGTGCCCAGCTCATCGCCGATCGCGAACGTGTCGGGCTCCTCCTGGACCGCGCGGTTCGCGTCGCCGACGGGGCGATCGTCCGGCGCCGGTCGTCTCTGGAGGCCGCGGCCGCCGCCGCCCCGCGCCCGATCCTCGCTCGCCTCCTCGCCGCCCGCTCGACCCTCGATGCGACGGCGTCTGCCCTGGCGGTTCTGGACCCGCAGGCAACCCTCGAACGCGGCTATGCGATCGTCCGCCGCGCGGCCGACGAGCGGATCCTCCGGACCCCGGCGGAGGCGCCCGCCGGCACGGCCCTCGCGATCCGCCTCGCCGCGGGCGAGCTGCCGGCGACCGCCGGCGACGGAGGGCCCCGCGCGTGATCGTCTTCGCCCTGTACGTTGGCATCGCAATCGTGGTCCTGGCGATCGGGCTGGGCATTGGTATCCTCGTGGCCGGCCGGCTGACGCGCTGGCTCGATCGCCAGGACGAGGATTCCGAGTGACTGCCGAGACGCCGACCACGCCGGACGCCGCCGAGCCGCCCAACGCCGCCGAGCCGCCCGACCCGGCGATTGCCGCGCTGACCTTCGACGACGCGTTCGCCGAGCTCCGGGCCGTCGTGGCCGAGCTCGAGACCGGCGGGCTGGCCCTCGAGGAGACGATCGCCCGGACCGAGCGCGCGGTCGCCCTCCAGCGCCACTGCGAGAAGCTCCTCGGCGCCGCCGAGTTGCGCGTCCGCCAGCTGATCAGCCGGCCGGGCGGCGGGCTCGAGGCCCGTGACATCGCCGCCGACGACCCCGCCGACGCCTAGGCCCGGGACTCTCGTAGGTCCGAGGCCGAGCTCCGAGAGGCCATCGGCCCGACGATGTTGTGGTTGAAACGGAAGACGTTGTCCGGGTCGTAGCGCCGCTTGACGGCCACCAGCCGGTCCCAACGCCGGTCATCGAAGGCCGCGCGGACTCGACCGGGTGTCTCCTCGGTCGAGTAGTTCACGTAGCCGGCACCCGTCAGCGAGGAGCCGGTCAGGCCGTCCGCCATCCGACGAGCCCAGTCGCGATGCGCGTCGTCGTGGGCCGGGTCCTCCCAGATCGCGAGCGCCGACACGTTCCAGCGCGCCTCCCGCTGGCCGAACGCCGCGCCACCCGCGGGCTCGCGTCGCGCCTCACCCGTGATTGACTCGAGGAGCACGAACGAATGGCCGGCCGGCGCCGTCTCCATCGCGATCACCGCGGCCTCGATCGCGCCCTCGTCGAGCTCCCGGACGAAGTGTCCCTTCCAGTAGTGGCGCAACCCGAACGGGAGCTTCCCGGTCCGGGCCTGGAGATCCTGGTAGGTCGCCGGCACCATGTCGCCCGCGGCGTCGGGAAGGGCGCGCAGCGGCCGGATGAGCTCCTGGGCGTCCGCCGCGGAGCCCTGGAATGCCAGTGCGATCCGGATCATCGGTGGCGCGGTCCCGGGATCGGGCGGGGCCCCGTCGACGAGGTCGTACGTCGGACCGACGACGAAGATGTTCGCTTCGGGCGGGGCCGTCCGGGCGAGCGCGTCGGCAGCGGCGAGCGCCTGCCGGGCATGCCGGAGGGGAACCGAGATTCCGCCCATCTGGAGCGGCCCGAGCGGATGGACCGCGAACACGAACTCGGTCACGACGCCGAAGTTGCCGCCACCACCGCGGAGCGCCCAGAGCAGTTCCGGGTCGCCCTCCGGGCCTGCGATCACCACGTCGCCGTCGGCCGTCACCACCTCGGCCGCGACCAGGTTGTCGCAGGTGAAGCCGTGGGTGCCCATCAGGTAGCCGATCCCACCGGTCAGCGTCAGCCCGCCGATGCCGGTGTCGCCGAACGTGCCGCCGGTGGTGGCCATCCCGTGGGCCGTCGTGGCCGGATCGACGTCCTCCCACAGGGCGCCTCCGCCGGCCCGTGCCAGGCGGCGCTCAGGATCGACCGTCACCGCGCGCATTCCACGCAGGTCCACGACGAGCGCGCCGTCCGCGAGGCCGTGACCGGCGACGCTGTGACCGCCGCCACGGATCGCGATCGCGAGGCCCGCGGCGCGCGCCGCCCGGACGGCAGCCACCACATCGGCGGTCGAGGCGCACGTCACGATCGCCGCGGGTCGCCTGTCGATCATCCCGTTGAACGAGATCCGGGCCTCGTCGTAACCCGGGTCGCCGGGCAGGAGGGCCCCGGGCGGCACGGCTGCGCGCGACAAGAGTGCCTGTTCGATCGTCATGATGTCCTCCGCACAATCCCTCGTGCACAGGGTAGCGTCGGCGGTCGTCGTCGAAACGTGCTACTTTCCGTGCACACGTTCCAAAGCCACCCATCCGAAGCGCCTGCCAGCACGAATCCATCCGAGGCGCGACCATCCCCGCAGCAGCATCATGACCCCCATGGGAGCCCCACACCGAGTGCCGATCCTTCCGACTCTCACCGGACCCGCCGACCTGCGCAGCCTTACCGACGCGCAGCTCGAGCAGCTTGCCGCCGAGATCCGCGACACCATCATCGCCACCGTCGCCACGACCGGCGGTCACCTCGGGAGCAGCCTCGGCGTCGTCGAGCTGACGATCGCGCTCCATCGGCTCCTCGAGTCGCCGCGCGACCGGATCGTCTGGGATACCGGCCACCAGGCCTACCCGCACAAGCTTCTTACCGGGCGATTCGCGCGATTCGGGACGCTCCGCGCCCTGGGCGGCGTCGGTGGCTTCCCACGCCGGAGCGAGTCCGAGCACGACGTGTTCGACGGCGGTCACGCCGGGACGGGTCTCTCGATCGGGCAGGGACTTGCGACCGCCCGCGACCTGCGCAAGAGCGGCGAACGGATCGCCGTCGTGGTCGGCGATGCGGCGATCACGAGCGGCCTGAGCCTCGAGGCGCTCAACGACATCGGTCAGCGCAAGACCCAACTCCTGATCGTGCTCAATGACAATGAGATGTCGATCAGCCCGACGGTCGGCGGCCTGTCGAAGTACTTGAGCCAGATCAAGCTGTCGGGCACGTGGCAGTCGAGCAAGAACGCCTATGACGACCTCGTCGGGCGGATCCCGGCGGTTGGCCCGACGGTCAAGGAGCTGAGCCAGCGGCTGCGGGCGTCGGTCGTCAACTTCGCCCAGGACGGGCGCCTGTTCGAAGACCTCGGGATCACGTATATCGGGCTGGTCCCGGGTCACGACCTGAAGGCCCTCCTGTCGACGTTCCAGCAGGCGCTCGAGCTGAAGGGCCCGGTGGTCGTCCACGTCCGGACCCAGAAGGGCCGCGGCTTCCGGCCGGCCGAGGCCGACCAGATCGGCTTCCACGGCGCCGCCCTGCCGCCCATCGCGCTGCCGCCTGCCGCGCCGCCCGACGTCGAACCAGCCAGATCGGCCGGCTCGCCGACCGGCGGTCCCGCTCCGAAACCGCCGCGCGCGATGCCGACCGAGACGATGGCCGACGACGCCGCGCCGGCTTCGGCGGTCGTCAAGCCGGCCAAGAATCCGAACTACACCGCCGTGTTCGCGAAGCAGCTGATCGAGCTGGCCCGGACCGACCCGCGGATCGTGGCGATCACCGCCGGGATGCCGACCGGGACCGGTCTCTCGACCTTCCAGGCCGAGTTCCCCGGGCGGTTCATCGACGTCGG
>JANOIS010000480.1:0-8811 GCA_031407755.1 Chloroflexota bacterium
GGAATGCAGCACGACCCCGCTGATCATCAGCGGTCGATGACCGTGGACCTCCCACGCGTCGGTCTCGGAACGAGCGCCATCGACGACGGTGATGGAGCCTCGACCGATGACCTCCATCACGTGGTCAGGACCGACGACGCCGGCCGTATCCTCGTCCACGCCAAGGCCCAGCAAGCTCGGGTTCTGGGCGATCAGGCTGAGCAACCGACCCAGCCTGTTGCGCTGCTGAAAATGCTGGTCGACGATGACGCCGGGGAGGACCCCGAGGCCGGCCGCGATCTGGGCCATCCGGTGTTTCGGGGTCGCTCCGCTCGCCCCGAACGCGATCATGTGGCTGGACATCGCCGATGCCCCGGCGCTCGTGCCCGCAACCACGGCTCCCTTGCGAAACTGGTCCAGCACGGCGTCGGCGAGCCGCGTCCCACCGATCGTCGATGACAGGCGCAACTGATTACCGCCAGTCATGAAGATGCCCGTCGCGTCGCGCAGGGCGTGGGCCACGCTGTCGTCGTTGGCCTGGGCGCGGGTGACGGCGTGGATGGCGTGCACCCTGGTCACGCCGAGCTCGCCGAGCACCTGCTTGTAGCGGTCGCCGGCTTCCTGACCGAATGACGACGCTGTCGAGATGACGACGACGGTGGCGTCGCGGCCACCGGCCAGGGCCGCGAAACGGCTGAGGATGACGCGGTCGCGGACCTTGTCCTCCGCGCCGCCGATGATGATGACGGATCCGTCGGTCACGGGCTGGCAGGGCTCCGGAGCGTGGCGTGGTCGCGACAGGATACCCGGACGGAGGGATAGGTCGTGCGAGAATGCGCCCGCCATGGTCGACCCCTCGCCGCCCCCGGAGTTGCAGCCCGTAACCGGAACGGTGCGCGGGCGTGGCCGCGTCCGGGGCGACCTTCGGGATCTGTTCGACGCGCCGACCCGGCGCCGGGCGGGCGTCTACCGGCGAGCGTTCCGCCGGGAGGCGTCGCGGCTGCGCGACCACAAGCGGCTCATCGCGATCGTGCTCCTGAGCCTGACCTTCTCGCTCCTGGCGGCCGGCATGATCGGGCGGGGCGAGGCGGCCGGAGCGGATGCCCGCGCGTACTGGGCAGGTGTCCGGATCTGGCTCAACGGCGGCGACCCATACCACCCGACGGGGCCGTTCCTGCCCTATGTCTACGCCCCGTGGATGCTGCCCCTGTTCGCGCCATGGGCGCTATTGCCATGGGACGTCGCCTGGGTCGTGTGGCGCTGCGGCACGATCCTGCTGCTGCTGTGGACGGTGCACTGGGCCTACCAGCGCCGGCCGTTGACCACCGCCGTGATCGTGGCGCTGCTGGCCTTCCCGGCCGGGGCCAACCTCGACACCGGCAACATCAACCTCCAGCTCACGCTGATGCTCTGGGGTGCGAAGTTCACCGGCCCACGTCTTGGCGGCCTGCTGTGGGCGCTCGCGACATGGATGAAATGGGTTCCGGCCGTCGTCTGGCTCGTCCTCGCGTCCCGGACCCGACGTTGGGGCCTGCTCTGGCTGGCCCTGTCGGTCGCACTGAGCCTCGCCCTGTTGCCCCTCACGATCGTTCAGTTCCAGGCGCTGTTCGGCTTTGGTGCGCGGCCGGTCAGGCTCGACTACCTCGTCTACGCGTGGGCCTTCATCCCGTGGCTGTATCGGTGGTTGGACCAGCGGCGCCCCGTGGTGGCTCCACGACCGGTCGCAACGTGAACACGGCGATCACATAGTAGACAGCCGCTAGGAGGTAGGCGGCACGCGGGCCGGCGCCCAGCCCGACGGTGCGATTCACGAAATCGAGCAACAGACCGCCGCTGGCGACGGCCAGCAATGTGGACAGGGTCGTTGCCACGTTGGACAGGCCCATGTACCGGCCCGACGACGCCTTGGGGATGATGTCCGTCATGAGCGCCCAGTCGACCGCCAGGAACGTGCCGGCAGATGCCCCGAACAGGGCGGCGCCGACGACCGCGACCGGGATGGTCGGTGCCAGGGCGGCCATCATCACCCCGATCAGGCCGATGGCGCAGCTCGCGTAGATCACCGGTTTGCGCCCGATCCGGTCCGATAGTCTGGCGGACGGAACGATGGCCAGGACGTTGGCGATCACGATGGTCACGAGGATCACGAGGTTCGTCGCATTGGCGGCGTCCTCGTCAAGCCCGAAGGTCTGATTGAGGTAGACAAGGATGAGGTTCACGAGCATCGCGCCGCCCATCAGGAAGAACAGCCGCGAGGTGAGGAGCCAGACGTACGAGCGCTCCTTGAGCACGTCCGTACCCCACACCTCGCCGACGATCGTCCACCAGGATCGCCCCTCCCGCGGTTTCGGGGGAGCGCCCTCCCCGACCCTGGCGACGACGGCAACCATCGTGAGCAGCTCGACGATCGCGACTGCGGCGATGGCGAGCTCGATCCGGCCGACGATGACGAACACCGTTACGAGCAGGAACCCGGTCACGTTGCCGAGGACCTGCATGAGCCCGACCATGGCGCTGGCAAGGCCGACCTGCTTCTCGGGAATGAGGTCGGGGACATAGCCCTGGAACGGACCGCGCGCGATATTCGTGCTGAACGTCAGGAGCGCCAGGAACGCGCCCAGGATGAGCACGTTGTTGGCCAGCGCGATGCCGGCGAGGAACACCAGATCGAGCAATGAGCCGATGACGATGTACGGCTTGCGGCGGCCCCAGCGACTGACCGTGTAGTCGCTGATCGAACCGGCCGTAGGCTGGATGAGGATCGAGATGATGGCGACGGGTATCGACAGCAGGGCGGTGGTTTGGCCGATCTCAAGCGTGGGGACGAAGCCGCCGAAGATCAGTCGATTCTGGACGAACAGGCCAACGGCGCCATCGATCGCGGTCAGCCCCAGCCAATACAGCGAGATGCGGATCAGATGGCCGACGGGCAGCACCTTGGTCGGTCGGAATGAGGCCGCTTCGGTCAGTGTTGGCTCGGCCGCGTGCATGGACCACCTCGTGGGTTGATGGTGACGGTCTCCGTGCTTCGCATCCTACGACGCGGGCGTCGGGCTTCCGTTACGGTCCAGACCGACGGTCGCGCGGAATCGCACGAGGCGCCGATCCGTTGCGCCCGGCGCGACGAAGCGGAATACGGACCGGTCAAGCGAATAGATACCGGTCGAGGCGACCCCGATCCGGCCCAGTCGGAAGGTGAACACCGGGTTCTCGTCGTTGCCCGCGTAGTGGTGCGGCGCTCCATCCGCAGCCAGGACTGCGAGGTTTGCGTGGCCCCCGAATCGATCGTGCAGGGCGGCCAGCAGGTGCGCCGCGGGTTCGTCGTCGCGCCAGGCATCCTCCAGCCAGCGGGCGCCGACCTCCGTATCTGCTCGCCCGTGGATCCGGCCCTGGGCGCGGTAGGTCACGCGCAGCGCTCGCGTGTCGTGCAGGTCGCCGTTGTGGCTGAAGCTGTAGCGTCCGGCAGGGTCGTCGAATGGTTGGGTGTCGGCCAGGCCAAGCGTGGACAGCCGCGACGGGCGGCGCAGGTGGACCAGGGCCGCCGTCGTCTCCTGCACGCCGACGTTGGCGGCGCCCGCCGGATCGTCCCGGAAAGCGCGCACGTCGCGGTGGCTGTGCAGCCGATCGTCGTCCCCGAGCCACGACGCGCCCCAGCCGAAGCCGGCGATCCCGTAGCGCTCGAGCCGCTCGGTGAATGGCCACAGCTCGTCGAGTCGGAACGGTTCGGCGGCGCGGACGATGTAGTGCTCGCACATCGCCCACGATGATACGTGGCCAGCGCGTACGCTTTACCGTGAACGTTCTGGCACCGCTCGTCGTCAGGTCCTCATTGACAGGATCGCCACGACCGGAGGTAGATGAGTGCTCGCCAGCCGCACGGTAGACGCCACCATGGACGACCGCGCGACCGCGTTCGCAGGGCTCCTCGACCGCGGGCTTGATACGTACTACCGGCTGGCCGCCGTGATCCTGGGCGATTCGATCGAGGCTGAGGACGCGGTCCACGACGCGGCCGTCGTGGCCTGGCGGGGCTTTGGCGGCCTGCGCGACCGCGACCGATTCGAGGCGTGGTTCAGCAGGATCCTCGTCAATGGTTGTCGCGACCGACTGCGCGTGCGACGGCGGCGCCCGATCGTCGTCGAGATCCCGGACTTCGGCGGGTCTGGTGGGTGGGGCGCCGGCCCGCGGCTCGAGGACGATACGGGGACGTCGCTGGCGAACCGCGATGAGCTGGAACGCGCCTTCACCAGGCTTGATCCTGACCACGCGGTCGTCGTCGCGCTCCGCTTCTACGCCGACCTGACCGTCCCCCAGATCGCCATCCGCCTCGGTATCGCCGAGGGCACCGTGAAATCCCGACTGCACCACGCGCTGCGACGCCTGCGAACGGCCGTCGAGCACCCCGAGGAGACACAGCGATGACCGACGATCGATTCGAACGCGAGCTCCGAGGGTTCCTGGCCGCGCGTGAACCCGCGGCCGTCAGCCCGGTCCTGCGCGCCCGACTCCAGGCGGTCACGGCCGCACCATCGATCCGCCACGGGTCGCACCGCGCGCGGCTCGGAGACATGTGGCGGGCTGCCACCGGGCTCGGGGTGGTCGTGGCTATCGGCGTGGTGGCGCTCGCGCTGCTCCTGCGCGTCGACGGCCTGACGGTCCGCGACCCGGGTGTCGTGGGCGGCCCATCCGCTGCCCCGGGCATACCGGCAGTGCCGTTCGTGACTGACGCGGCAGCGCTGTTCACGCCGCCGGCGGGGGCCGACGCGGAACGACGGCTCGCGAACGTGTTTGCCGCGACCGGCGTGGAGGCCCGGATCATCGTGGAGCCGCAGACGAGCGCGTCACAGATCCTGACCCCGGACGGGTGGCCAGACGCCTTCGACCGCGACGGTGTACCGGACCGCGACGTGGCACTGGTCATCGGCATCGCACCAGATGGCACCGCGATCTGCTGCCTGACGCTTGTCGGCGATCTCATCGGTCGGGCGCGCGACAACAATCTGTGGAGCCCCGACAGCCAACCGCGTTTTCTGTATGGCGACCTTGCCCAACCCACGGCTGAGTTCCGCGACGTGGCGCTCGAGCGGTTCGTCCGTGGCATCGAGGAGATGGCTCCTCGGCTTGCGGAACTCGAGAGTGAAGGGTTCACCAACGAGGACTTCTCCCACGTGCTCGGGATCGCCGGGATCGCGGGTCCGCTGCTGCTGCTGTTCGCTATCGCGTTCCGCCGTCGGCCGGTGGCGTTGATCGCGGACGGCGCGTCCACGACGTTGTCGGCCGGCCCTGTTGTCATCGATGGGGCGGGAATCGCGCCCGAGACCGCCGTGACGGGCGCTGCTACCGCTGCGTCGAGGGGACCCGCGGATCGGCTGCCCTGGTCGGGATGGTCGGACCAAGCCCTCGTCCGTGTCGTCCTCCTGGCGATCGCCGGACTGGCCATCCTCGGCGTCGTCGACCTGGCGCTCCCGCGGAGCCTTGCCCCGCTGGACGTCACGGCAGACGGCGTCGGGATCGCGAGGGTCGGCCTGAACCTCGTGCCGTTCGCGCTCATCGGCGTCGCGTTGGTGGGCCTCATCACGTACGCGCTACGTGGCCGTTGGCGCCGTCGATCGGCGATCGTGCTGCTGGTCGCCGTCGCCGGTTGGACGAGCGTCGTCATCGTCGGTCACACCGCCCCGACCTCGCCGGACAAGGGCCGTGCCTGGGTCGCGGGAGCCGGTGGCGAGACGAGGGTTCATAGCGCGATCTATCAGGACGTGACCTACCGGCTGAACCCCGAGGAGCGATTCACGTTCGCGATGACCATCCGCAATCCCGGTGTCCTGCCGCTCACCATCCTTGGACTCGACCGGATCCGCTCGACGGAGCCGAATCCGTACATCGCCTCGATCGTCGGACTTGGATGGGTGATCCAGCCGGTGGACGGTGCGATCACCGCGCTGTCCGCGCGACCCGAGGACGCTTCGTCGTCGTGGCCGGTCACCATCCGCCCCGGCGAGGAGCTGGCGATCGTCCTCATCGGCGACGCCGGACCGTGCGCGTCGCCGGACGGCACGGGCGGCGATCTGCCGCTCGCGTGGATCCCCGTCGCCTATCGAGTCCTCGGGATCGAGCAGAGCGTGGAGGTCGGTCTTCGAGCCCCCCTCTACTTCCCAGCCCTGGATCCGTGCACCGTGCCTCTCCGGAACGGGAGCATCACCTACGACTCGACCGGTCAGTGACCTACACGCCGCCGGATTGGCACGTCGGGCACCAGTAGGTCGATCGGGGCAGATCCGTGCCCTGGCGGGTGACGGCGATCGGCGTTCGGCAGCGGCGGCATCGGCGGCCCGTTCGGCCGTAGACGTAGAGGGCGCCCGGCGCGTCGCGATCGCCGTCGGTCGTGACCCGCTCGGGGCCGCGCCGCGGATCCACGTTGGCGAGGAGCAGTCGGCGGGCGGTGGCGATCAGTCGATCCAGCGTCGCGTCGTCGAGAGCGGCGACCCGAGCGAATGGCGACACCCGCTCCAGCCACAGGATCTCGTTCTTGTAGACGTTGCCGACGCCGGCCATCGCCCGCTGGTCGAGCAACGCGACAGCGATATCGATGGCCTCTCGCTCCGGCAGGCGAAGCCGTCGATGCACCTCGGCCGCATCAAAGGCGGGCGCGAGAAGGTCCGGCCCGAGGCGCGCCAACGACGGGTGCAACGGTTCAGCCCGCGTCTCGAACAGCTCGACCACCGGGGCGTCGAAGCAGACCGCCACGGCGCCATCGACCTCGATCACGAGCCGCGCCCGAGCCGGCGGCCGACGCCACCGCTCGCCCGGCCGATAGCGGTGCCACGAACCGTTCATGCGCAGGTGGGTCCGGATCTCCAGGCCCCCATCGAACCGGATCAGCACGTTCTTGCCGTGTGCCTCCACGGCTGCGATCCGTTGCCCGACGACCCGATGGACCTGGGGCACGGGACCGGGTCCCTGGGCACGCGCCGCGAGAACTTCTCGCCCGACGAGATACGGCCGGAGGCCTGCCGCCGTGCGAAAGAGCGTGTCGCCTTCTGGCACTCAGATCTCCAGTGGATAGCAGACGAGACCGCTCGCGAGCGCAGCCGTGCGCAATCGAGCGTCCCACGCCATCAGGATGACCACCGATGCGTCGAGACTTCGCGCGCTGGCGAGCTGGATCGCGTCTCCAGCGCGAAGACCGTAGGTCTCGGCCGCGGTCGCCGCATCCTCGGCCAGCGCATTCGTGATTTCGAGTACCTCCAGTCCGCTCCAGATCCGATCGAAGTCGGCAACGGCCATCTCGTAGTCGGCGCGGGCGACTCGACCTGAGCGGCGCGCTGCCGCCAGGGCAGCAAGCGACTCGACGTACGTCAGTCGACTGGTTGAGATCTGGCCGAACAGGTCCATCTCGACACGCACATGTTCGCCGCCCGATTCGTCGCCGAGCAGGAGCTTCAGGAGCGCAGAACTGTCGAGGTACCCATTCATCGGATCTCGTCGATGAGATCCTGCGTCGAGCCGCTGATCTTGACCCGGCGGATCGTGCTCCAGTCAGGGAGGGGGGCGCTCGCCGGCGTCGCCTCGCCACGAGCGATCATCTCGACGAGACGCGGAGGCAGGCCCGAGCCGATCATCCGGGCGATGGGCTTACCGTGCTCCGTGATGGTCAGGTTCTCGCCCGCCTTGACCCGCTCCAGGTACGCCGACAGGTGATCCCGCAATTCGCGAACGCCGACGGTATTGGCGTCACCCGTCACGATTGTGGCGCTTTTCTTGACCGCGAGCTGCCTCATGTAGCCATCCTAGCACGCACCACTCACCACGCACTCATCTGCTGCCGCGCAGGGTCAGCCCCCGATAGCCGGCCGTGAACCCGACCGCCAGCAGGGACTCCCGCCAGGCCGACTCGCCGACCGGCAGGCCGTCGATCTTGCGGATGACGAGATCACGGGTGCGGCCGGTGGTGACGAGCGTACCGAGTGCCCGGAGCGCGACCTGGGCCACATCCGGGTCGTCCGAGGGTGCGAGGGTCTGAAGCGTGGAGCCGCCACGTTCCAGGTAGAGCGCGGCGAGGCCGTCCACGAGCACCACGTAGGCCCCGGCCGCGCGCTGAAGGGGACGCCGGTCGGTGTCACCGCGGCGTGGCCAGGCGAGCGCCGCGCCATACGGGTTGGCCGGGTCCGCGGCGGCGAGGACATGGACCGCCGCAGCGGTCGCACGCTCGGCGGGTTCGCGCGCGACGCGCAATCGATCCAGGGCCCCGGCCAGCGCGAACTGCGCGGCGCCAAGCCCATCGACGAAGTAGCCGCGCCGGATCCGGCCGGCCTCCTCGAGCGCGCGCAGGATCGGGTAGACGCCAGCGAACCCGCCGTCGATGCCCTCGCCGGCCACCGCCTCGCGGGTCAGGACCCCGTGACGCTCCAGGAGGGAGAGCGCCTGGGCGTGGAGCCGTTCCGTGACCGTCGCCCCTGGCGGCGGCTCGACCAGCGACCAGCGGCCAGCGGCCTCGGGCGGGCCGAGCGATGTCAGGCGGCCCGGTCGGGCCCGGCGCGACCCGGTTCCCCCACCGGTCGGTCGCTTCCAGCGCAGCGCCCGTAATGGCGTGAACGTGTCGTTGCTGACCTCACCGGCCCAGACCAGGTCCCACAGCGCGTCGAGCATCTCGCGGTCCGGGCCTCCACCCGCGGCGGCATGGATGGCCCGATAGAAGCTGGCCCCCCGAGCGGTCAGATGTTCGCGGATGCGGTCATGCCGCTCCCCAGCTGGCCGCTCCACACCGTCCGGGAGTCCCGCCGGTCGGACCGAATCGCGGCCCGGGCGGTACAGGGCGATCCGTCCGTCGTCGCG
>JANOIS010000503.1:0-17890 GCA_031407755.1 Chloroflexota bacterium
CCCGCCCTCGTGCTGTACGTCATGGCGTCGCTGGCCCGCCGGCTCGGCGTCCCGTTCCGCAGCGGCGGCTCGCTGTGTGCCTCCAAGGTCGCCGATGCCCAGGCAGCCTACGAGAGCGCCGCGACCCTCCAGCCGACGGTCCTGGCGGGGGTCAACTTCGTGCTGCACGCGGCCGGCTGGCTGGAAGGTGGGCTGACCATCGGCTACGAGAAATTCATCATGGACGCGGACCAGTGCGGGATGATGGCCGTGTTCGTGAAGGGCGTGGACATGAGCGAGAACGGCCAGGCGCTGGACGCCATCCGTGGCAACGGCCCGGGCCAGCATTTCCTTGGGACGGCCCACACCCTGGCCAATTTCGAGACCGCCTTCTATCGCTCGGACATCGCCGACAACAACAGCTTCGAGCAGTGGCAGGAGGATGGCTCGCTGGACGCACCCCAGCGCGCCAACGCGATCTGGAAGCGGATGCTGCGCGACTACGAGGCTCCGCCGATCGATTCCGCCGTGGACGAGGCGCTGTTGGAGTTCATGGTCCGACGCAAGGCGTCGATGCCCGACTCGGAGGTCTGACGGTCGTGCTCTTCCGTCGTCGATCCCGGCTCGATTCGACCCGCTCCGCCGCGCTGGCCCGAGTCCTGCGTGCGCCGACGTTCGAGTTGGTGCCGCTGAAGAACGTGCTGGATGAGGCGGCGTTCCTGCCGGCCGGCGCGACCGTGTCGGTGACGGCCTCGCCGGCCAAGGGCATCGAGGCGACGGTCTCGCTGTGCGAGCAGCTCCAGGTCCTTGGCTTTCGTCCAGTCCCGCACCTGTCGGCCCGGATGATCCGGGATCGCGCCCACCTGGTGGAGCTCGTCGCGTGGCTGGAGGGTGCCGGCGTGGACCGGGCCTTCATCGTGGGCGGCGATGCCAAAGAGCCGGGCGCCTTTTCGGACGGGCTCGCACTCCTCCGGGCGATGGCCGAGATCGGCCATCCACTGTCCGAGATCGGGATCCCGTGCTATCCGCAGGGTCATGCGTTCATCGCCGATGCGCCGCTGTTGGAGGCGCTCCGCGCCAAGGCGGCGTTCGCCAACTACATGACGACGCAGCTATGTTTCGATCCCGCCGCGATCCGTTCGTGGTTGGCCGAGCGACGGGCGGAGGGGATCGACCTGCCCGTCCACATCGGGTTGCCGGGTGTCGCAGAGCCGCAGCGGCTATTGGCGATCAGCGCGCGCATCGGTGTCGCAGACACGCATCGGTTCCTTGTCAAGAACACGCAGTTCATCGCACGGCTCATCCGCTCCGGTGGGTTCTACCGGCCGGACGGTCTGCTGGAGGGGCTGGCGCCAGTCATCGCCGATCCGACCAGCGGCATCGTCGACCTGCACCTGTACACCTTCAATGCGGTCCGGGCGACCGAGACATGGCGCAAGGCGTTTCTTGACAAGCTCCTCGTGGGGGTCGCCTGACAGCGGCGCAGACAGGCTGACAACCGACGGAGATCGCGCTGTCCCCAGATTCGGTCGAACCGGTGGGTGATGCCAGCCGTCGTATGGGCGCTTGCCCATCGCGGCCGTGTGGGGCACTATCGTGCCTACAACTGAAGAGTGCTTATCAAGAGTGGCGGAGGGACCGGCCCGTTGAAGCCACGACAACCTACTGGCGTCGAGCCGGCAAGGTGCCAATTCCGGGCAGGTCCTCCTGCACGATAAGGGAACTCCCTTCGAGCCCTTCCGAGCAGGAAGGGTCTTCTCTATCCGGTCCCGTCGCCCGACGCCCACGCCCGCATCGCGCCTCGTGGCGCAGGGTCAGGAGCCGAAACCATGCCGACCGGGTATCCGAGAACGCCGAAGACCATCTCGCCATCCGAACCTCCCGTGACGGCCCGGGCCGTCACGGCCCGGGCCGCGAGGTCCCGGGTTTGACGGCTGAGCCATCGTCCGTCGCCCTGCCGCGGCAGCGCTTTCGGAGTCGGCTCGCCAGCCATCCGATCCTCGTCGACGGCGGGCTCGGCACCCTCCTGTTCAGCCGCGGTGTGCCCCAGCGCGCCTGCCTGGAGGAACTCGTGACGAGCCATCCGGCCATGGTCGGGGCCGCTCACCGGGAGTATCTCGGGGCGGGCGCCGACCTGATCGTGACCCTGACGTTCGGGGCCAATCGTCAGCGACTCGCGGCCTGGGGCCTGGAGGGCCGGGTCGGCCAGCTCAACCGACGCGCGGCCCAGCTCGCTCGCGAGGCCCGCGAGGTGAGCGGGCGCGATGCCCTGGTCGGCGGGTCTGTGGGGCCGCTCGGTCCGCCGATGCCCGGCGTATCGACCGTCTCGGAGTCGTCCGCGCGCGCCACGTTCCGGGAGCAGATCGAAGGCCTGCTCGAAGGCGGCGTCGACGTCCTCATGCTCGAGACATTCTCGGATCTCGCGCAGCTGATGCTGGCCGTCGACGAGGCCCGCCGGGCATCGGATGTGCCGGTCATTGCCTCGCTTACGTTCGGTGAGGAGCTGGTCCTGGCCGACGGCAGCAGCCCGGGGTCGGCTGCGGCAGCGCTGGCCGCGGCCGGCGCGGATGCGGTCGGGGTCAACTGCGGCGCGGGACCGGCGGCCTGTCTCGATGCCCTCGAGGCGATGGGTCCTCGGGCGGACGGCGAGCCGGAGCGCTCGATCATGCCCAACGCTGGCCTGTCGCAGCGGCTCGAGGGGCGTTTCATCTACGCCGCCAGTGCCGAGTACTTCGGGACGGTCACGCCGCGCCTGTTGGCGGCCGGTGCCCGGATCGTCGGCGGTTGCTGCGGCACGTCGCCCGATCACATCGCCGCGATGCGGGCCGCGCTTGATGCGCCCGGTCCGGCTGACGCCGAGCTCGGCCATGTTGCGGTGTCGCCCGTTGCCACGCCCGCCGCCGACCGCCCCGCGGACATCCCCATCGGTCGGTCACGGGCGTCCGTCGTCGAACGGGCGGGGATCCCGGTGGCCGCCGACGTGTCTCCGCCGCCGACCCGGCTGGCGGAACTCCTCGCCGCGGGCCGCTTCGCCGTCTCGGTGGAGATCGACCCGCCGCGGAGCATTCGGATCGAGCGGACGATCGACGCCGCTCGACTGCTGCGCGATGCCGGTGTCGATCTCGTCAATGTGTCGGACTCGGCGATGGCCCGGGTCCGAATGAGCGCCCTGTCGGTCGCGTTCGGGATCCAGCACGATCTGGACCTTGAGTGCCTCGTTCACTGCACCACCCGGGACCGGAACCTGATGGCCCTCGAGTCGGAGCTGCTGGGCGCCCACGCCCTGGGCGTGCGCAACATCATCGCCCTGACCGGCGATCCGCCGCGAATCGGCGATTACCCGACCGGGACCGGTGTCTGGGATGTCGATTCGATCGGCCTGATCGAGATCCTCACGCGGCTCAACCGGGCCGAGGATCCGTCCGGCTCATCGATCGGGCAGCAGGCCGGATTCACGATCGCCTGCGCCCTCGATTCGACTGCGGCCGACGCCGCGACCGAGTGGGACCGGCTCGAGCGCAAGCTCCAGGCCGGGGCGCACCTCGTCATGACCCAGCCGCTCTATTCCGTCGAGCAGGTCGAGGCGATGCTCGCCGAGGCTCGTCGGCGGTTCGGGCCACGCGGCCTGCCCGTCCCGATCCTCCTCGGCGTGCTGCCGCTGGTATCGGCCCGTCACGCCGAGTTCCTCCATAACGAGGTGCCCGGAATCACGATCCCCGACGAGACCCGCACGACGATGCGAGCGGCCGGCGAGCGCGCCTCAGAGGTCGGCATCGAGATGGCCGATCGACTCCTGACCGCCATGGAGGGCGAGGTCGCCGGGACGTACATCATGCCGAGCTTCGGGCGCTACGAGCAGTGCGCCGAGCTCGTCCGTCGGATCCGGATACGTCATCCGGCGGAGCCGGCCGCGGCGAGATCGGCGACCGCTGCCGTTGTGCGAGCGATGCCGTGACCGCCGCTGCTTTGGTATCAGTGCCCGCGAACGCTGGCCAGCGCGCCCCCTTCGATCGCGCCTCGCGCCTCTCCGCCCTCCACGGCATCCTGCGCGATCGGATCCTCGTCCTTGACGGGGCGATGGGTACCATGCTGCAGGCTCACGAGTTCACCGAGGCGGACTTCCGCGGCGATCGCTTCCGCGACCACCCGCGCGACCTGCGCGGCAACAGCGACATGCTGTGCCTGACCCAGCCAGCGGCCGTTCGCGCCATCCACGCCGGCTATCTCGATGCTGGCGCGGACGTCGTCAGTACGAACTCGTTCACCGCGACCCGGATCGCGCAGGCCGACTACGGCGTTGATCCGGCGACCGTCCGGGAGCTGAACGTCGTGGCCGCCCGACTCGCCCGCGACGCCGCCGACGCGGCTGAACAGGCCCAGCCCGACCGCCCCCGGTTCGTGGCAGGTACGCTGGGCCCCACGAACCGGACGGCCTCGATGAGCTCCGACGTCGGCGATCCGGCCGCCCGAAGCGTCAGCTGGGAGGAGCTCGCCGTCGCCTACCGGGAATCGGCCGCCGGGTTGATCGAGGGCGGGGCGGACATCCTGCTCATCGAGACGATCTTCGACACGCTCAACGCCAAGGCCGCGATCTTCGCGGTCCAGTCGCTCTTCGACGAGATCGGCGAGCGGCTGCCGCTGATCATCTCGGGAACCATCGTCGACGCATCGGGTCGGACGCTGTCTGGCCAGACGGTCGAGGCCTTCTGGCACAGCATCCGCCACGCCGATCCGCTCATCGTCGGGCTCAACTGCGCCCTCGGACCCAAGCAGCTGCGAGAGCATCTCGACGTCCTGTCGAGGGTCGCCGACCGGCCGGTCTCGGCCTACCCCAACGCCGGTATGCCCAACGAGCTCGGTGGCTACGAAGAGAGGCCGGAGCAGATGGCCGAGGCGATCCGTGAATGGGCGGAGCATGGCCTGCTGAACGTCGCCGGCAGCTGCTGCGGGTCGACCCCGGCCCACGTGGCCGCCATCGCCGCGGCGGTCGCCGGTGTGCCGCCGCGCCCGATCCCGGAGCCGTCCGGCGTCACCCGCCTGTCCGGCCTGGAACCGCTGGTCATCCCGCCGCCGGGCAACATCTTCGTGAATGTCGGCGAGCGGACAAATGTGACCGGCTCGCGCAAGTTCGCCCGGCTCATCGCCGCTGGAGCCGAGGACGAGGCGGTCGACGTTGCAAGGGAACAGGTCACCAACGGCGCTCAGCTGATCGACGTGAACATGGACGAGGCGATGCTCGACGGGGTCGCCGCGATGACCCGGTTCCTGCGCCGGATCGCTGCCGAGCCGGACATCGCCACGGTCCCGGTCATGGTCGACAGCTCGAAGTGGTCGGTCATCGAGGCCGGGCTTCAACAGCTCCAGGGCAAGGGCGTCGTCAACTCCATCTCGCTCAAGGAAGGGGACGCCGAGTTCCTCCGCCAGGCCCATCTCTGCCACCGCTACGGTGCGGCCGTGGTGGTCATGGCCTTCGACGAACAGGGCCAGGCTGAATCGGCGGAGCGGCGCGTCGCGGTGCTGCGGCGGGCCTACGACCTGCTGACCGATGTCGTCGGGTTCAAGCCGGAGGACATCATCCTCGATGCCAACATCTTCGCCATCGCGACCGGCATGGAGGAGCACAACGACTACGCCGTATCGTTCATCGCGGCTGTCCGGCTGCTGAAGCAGGAGTTCCCCGGATGTCGGACCTCCGGCGGGGTATCCAACGTGTCGTTCGCCTTCCGCGGCAACGACCGTGTCCGCGAGGCGATCCACTCGGTCTTCCTCTATCACGCCATCGGAGCGGGCCTGGATATGGCCATCGTCAATGCCGGCGTCCTGCCGATCTACGACGAGATCGAGCCGGAGCTGCGCGAGCACGTCGAGGATGTCGTCCTCAACCGCCGTCCCGATGCGACCGAGCGTTTGCTCGACCTGGCCCGTCGGTACGCCGGCGAGAGCGGGATGGAGCGTGCGGTCGAGGACCTCGCCTGGCGCGAGCGCCCGGTCGAGGAGCGCCTGACCCATGCCCTCGTCGCCGGCATCGATGCGTTCATCGCCGAGGACACGGAGGAGGCCCGTCTCGGGGCCGCTCGCCCGCTCGACGTCATCGAGGGTCCGCTGATGGCCGGGATGAACGTCGTCGGCGACCTGTTCGGGTCCGGCCGGATGTTCCTGCCCCAGGTGGTCAAGAGTGCCCGGGTCATGAAGAAGGCCGTCGCCGTACTCATCCCCTATCTCGAGGCTGAGCGGGCCGGGACGCGCCGCCGCTCAGGGACGATCGTCACCGCGACCGTCAAGGGCGACGTCCATGACATCGGCAAGAACATCGTCGGGGTCGTCCTCGGCTGCAACGACTACGAGGTCGTCGACCTGGGCGTGATGGTCCCGGCCGCGCGCATCCTGGAGAAGGCGATCGAGATCGACGCGGACCTGATCGGATTGTCCGGCCTGATCACGCCGTCGCTCGATGAGATGACCCACGTCGCCGAGGAGATGGAGCGCCAGGGGTTCACCATCCCGCTGCTCATCGGCGGGGCGACGACGTCGCGGACCCACACTGCGGTCAAGATCGCGCCGGCCTACTCGGGGCCCGTTGTCCACGTCCTCGACGCGTCGCGGGCGGTGGGCGTGGCCGGCGCGCTCGTCCAGGCTGATCGACGCGACGCGTTCGTTGCCGGGATCCGCGACGAGTACGAGACGGTTCGACGTGAGCGGGCCGGCCAGCGGGCCAGGGAAAGGCGCCTGACCGTGGCCGAGGCCCGTGCCAACCATGTCCCGATCGACTGGTCGCAGGTCAGTCCGCCCCGCCCGACGTTCCTCGGGCCGCGGACGTTCAGCCACTATGCCCTCGCTGAGCTCGTCGACTACATCGATTGGACGCCGTTCTTCGCGACCTGGGAGATGCGCGGCGCCTACCCGGCGATTCTCGACGATTCGCGACTCGGCGCGGCAGCGCGCGACCTCCACCGCGACGCTCTCGCCTTGCTCGAACGGATCGTCGGCGACGGGCGGTTGAGGGCGAATGCCGTGGTCGGCTTCTGGCCAGCCAATACCGTGCATGACGACGATATCGTGGTCTGGCGGGACGAGGACCGGCGCGACGCGCTGGCGACGTTCCGAACCCTCCGTCAGCAGATGGCCAAGACCGATGGCCGGCCGAATGTAGCCCTGGCCGACTTCGTCGCTCCGATCGGCACGGGGCTGGCCGACTTCATGGGTGCGTTCGCGGTCACGACCGGGCACGGCCTGGACGAGATCGTCGCGGAGTTCGAGGCGGCCAACGACGATTACTCGGCGATCCTGGCCAAGGCCCTCGCCGACCGCCTCGCCGAAGCCTTCGCCGAGCGGCTCCACGAGCGCGTTCGTCGGGACCTGTGGGGCTATGCGCCGGACGAGGCGCTGTCGAACCCGGATCTCATCGCCGAGCGCTACCAGGGCATCCGGCCGGCGCCGGGTTATCCGGCCTGCCCGGACCACACGGAGAAGGGCACGCTCTTTGACCTGCTCGAGGCGGAGTCGCGGGCCGGTATCAAACTGACCGAATCGTTCGCGATGTGGCCGGGCGCGGCGGTCAGCGGGTACTACCTCTGGAACCCGGCCAGCCACTACTTCGGGGTGGGCCGGATCGGTCGCGACCAGCTTGCCGACTATGCCGCCCGGAAGGGCGTCCCGCTCGCCGAGGCCGAGCGCTGGCTGGCGCCGAACCTGGCCGACGAGGAATAGGCCGTGGGTTTCCCTGGGGCGCACCGCGCTGGGCATTGCCGCGACGACATGGCGATGCCATGATGCGACGATCGATCCGTGGGGTCGAACGGAGGTTGGAGGGAAACCGAATGACTTCGGACGGTCTAGCACCTCGCTCACGTCGCGCATTACTCACCGCAGCAGCCGGGGCCGCCGGAGCCCTGGCGGCGCAGGCCGCGCTCCCGTTCACCGCCGCGGCCGTCCAGGCGAACCTGCAGACAGAGATCGATAACCCGACGGTCGCGACGACGTCCGTCACCCAGGCGACAGACCTTCTGGTGGCGTTCAAGGCAAAGAACGTCCTGACCGGCGCCGCCGGCCTCGTTGGCTCGACCGGTGACGAGACGAACATCGCCCCCACGACGTCGTTCACCGGCGTCTACGGGTGGTCCCCGACGGGCGACGGCACGACTGCCGGTGCGGGCGTGTGGGGTGATAGTGACGATTTCGGGGTATACGGTTCCGGCCTGGTCGGGGTGTACGGTGTCGGCGCGGTCGGTGTCATCGGCGAGAGCGCCAGCGCGACCACTCCCGGTGTGCTCGCCAGCGGCCTGAGTGCGAGCTCGCCGGCGCTCGAGGTCGTCGGCAAGGTCAAGTTCAATCGATCGGGCCGCAAAGCGATGGCTTCCGGCAGGGCGAACGTGGTCGTCTCGCTGGCTGGCGTGACGACCAGCAGCAAGGTGTTCGCGGTGCTCGCCACCGCCGAATCCGGTCGCTGGGTGCGTGCGGTGGTGCCGGCCGCGGGCAAATTCACCGTCTACCTCAACACGACGCTGGCCTCACGCGCGACGGTCGCGTGGTTCGTGCTCGACTGATGAGCGACGAGGAGCGCCACATCCCGCTCATCGGCAAGGGCAAGCGAACCATCCGGACCCTCACGGACGAGCGGACCGTCCTGGACCTGACGAAGGGTCTCAAGCGGCCCGGCAAGGGCCGTGGACGCGGGTTGGCCACGGTCGATGGATCCATCGCGGACCTGCGCGCACGGATGGCAGGCCGCAGCGGCGATCGGCGCGCCAACGGCTAGTCGGCGAGGACGGCCGCCGCAAAGAGGGCCACTCCGAGTGCCATCGGTGGTTCCTCGAAGACGACCAGGTTCGAGTGGTTCTGCGGCGTCGTGGCGGGATCGATCCCGGGCGGCCGGGCGCCCAGGAAGGCCATCATCCCGGGCACACGCTGAATGACGTAGCTGAAGTCCTCGGCGCCCATGATCGGGGCGCCCAGGTCGTCGATGGCGTCCTCGCCAGCGAGGCCCACGGCGAGGCCGCGGATCCAGGCCGTGACCGCCGGATCGTCCCAGGGTATGACCGCGTCAGGTGCCCGCCGGCCCGACGAACACCCGCGCCATCGTCAGCGCCTCCTCCATCGACATCGCGCCCCCTTCCTGGATCAGCGCTTCGGCCGCGGAGCCAAGTCGCTCGCGTGCAACCTCGGCTGGATCGGGCAGGTGCAGGACGGACAGGGCAGGGTTGGTCACGCCGGTGGCGAGCGCGGCAGATTCGGCCGCTCCGGCCAAACGAGCGCCGGTGGCGGGATCCGCTGAGAGCAGCGCAAGGTGAGCGGTCACGGACAGTCCAGCGATCTCCTCACTCTGAATGCCGGACGTCAGACGGGCCGACTCCCGGAGGTAGGTCCGACCCCCCTCCAGATCGCCGTCGAAGATGGACGCGATCGCCAACAGCGTCAGGCTGTCCGTAACGCGGTATCCAGCGCGCATCCGTCGGAACTCCGCGAGATTCTGAAGCTCCAGATCGATCGCGGTCCGGTATGCACGCGACAGGATGTGGCCGAGGACGAGGGCTTGCCGAGCGCGCACGACACCTCCGATGTCGCCCAGTCGCTCGAACAGTCCAAGCGCGATCTCCTCGTGGTGACGCAACATCTCGGCGTCCTGGTCGAGCATCCCGACAAAGCCGAGCTCGTAGTGCGCTTCGGCGAGTGTGGCGTCGTCGCCAAGCCCTTCTGCCAGCGCGAGCCGCTCCGCGTAACGGGTGCGGGTCGTCGCGAAGTCCGCAGTCCAGTAGGCCAGGCCGCCTTCGGCAGACAGGACGCCGATCCGGAGCCGCGGATCCGTCGGTTCGGGCATGGACAGCAACGACGATGTCCACGAGATTCCCTCGGTCGCCTTGCCTCGAAGCTGCCAGAAGCGCCAGATCGCGGCTGCGATGCGCATCCCGATCCCGGGTTCGGCCACGTCGATCGACCAACGCAAGGCGGCGCGCAGGTTGTGCTCCTCGTGGGCGATGAGGTCCAGCCAGCGGTCGGATTCATCGCCGACCAGGTGCGGACCGACCTCCTCTGCCACCTCGAGGTAGGTCAGGGCGTGGCGGCGCTCGCAGCCCGGCCGCTCCCCAGCCGCGGCCAGCTGCTCCAGCGCGTACTCACGGATGAGCACGTGGCGCCCGAACCGCGGATCTCCGTGATCCGTCGCGGTCACCCGCACCAGGCTCCTGTCGGCCAGGGACTCGAGGCCATCGATGACATCCAGCGATAGCTCATGCCCGGGATCGACGACCGCGGTCGCCGCCTCCGCGGTCCAGCCGCCGGGGAACACCGCGAGCCGGCGGAAGACGACCTGCTCATCCGGGCTCAGCAGGTCATGGCTCCAGGCGATGGTCCCGCGCAACGTGCGCTGGCGTTCCGGAAGATCGCGAGCCCCTCCGGCGAGGAAATCCAGACTGCCTTCAAGGCGGTCGAGGATGGTCTTGGGAGACATGAGCCTGGTCCGGGCCGCCGCCAGCTCGATGGCCAGAGGAAGACCTTCCAATCGATCGACGATCTCGCGCACGATGGATCGCGCCTCCAGGTCAGGGTCGAGATCCACCCCCCGCGAGCGAGCGCGGTCCAGGAACAGCGATACGCCCTCGTCACCGTCCAGGGGCGGCACCTGGTACTCGTGTTCCCCCGCGATCCGCAGGACCTCCCTGCTGGTCACGATGAAGCGAAGCCCGCTCGATTCGCGAAGGAGATCGGCGACCGTGATCGCGGCATCCGGTAGAAGTTGTTCCAGGTTGTCCACGACGACGAGGGCCTCGATCGATCGAAGGTGTTCGAGGAGCGTGGACGCGATCGATACACCCGGCTCTTCCCGAAGGCCCATGGCCGTGGCGATCGTCCCGAGCACCAGCGCTGGATCACGGATCGGCGCCAGGTCCACGAACCACGTGCCTCCGCGGAACCGTCCACGGATCGTTTCCGCCAGTCCGATCCCGAGACGCGTCTTGCCGGTTCCGCCCGGCCCGGTCAGGGTCAACAACCGATTGGTCAGCATGGCCCTGGCGAGCTCGGTTACCTCCGTCTCGCGGCCCACGAATCGCGTCGCCAGCGACGGCAGATTGGATGGCAGGTCCTCCGTCCGCAGCGGCCGGTCGTCGTCGGTCACCCCGGGCACAACGACTCGGTGGAGCGGACGCGGGTCGTCGAAGTCCTTGAGCTTGCGCATGCCCTCATCGATGAGCGTTGCGCCATCCGGCAGATTCGAACCGGTGATGCCGGTCAGGCCATCGTGGGTGACACCGGAGATGACGATCTGGCCGCCATTGCCCGCGGCGGCGACGCGGGCCGCGTAGTGCACATCGATGCCGACGTAGTCCAGCCCGGTATCGGTGAGTCTGCCGTCACCTGTGTGCATGCCCATGCGGACCCGCACCCCCTGACCGACCTCCCCGAGCGCACCATGAGCGAGGCTCTGTGCAATCTCGACGGCAGCTGCGACGCCATCGTCACCGTCCGCGAAGACCGCGAACGTGCCGTCGCCTTCGTGCTTGACCACGGTCCCTGCGTGGCGAATGATGCTCGAATCCACGACCCGGTCGTGCTCGCGGAGCAGGTCGGCCCAGGCCTCGTCACCGAGTCGATGGGCGTGACGGGTGGACCCCTCGATGTCGCTGAACAGGAACGTGACTCGTCCCGTCGGTAAAGGCATCGGCCGGCTCAGTCCTCGCCGCGGCTGGCCCGGCGGATCTGATCGGCGTGCTCGTGGCTGTGGGCGGCGTAGATACCCAGCCAGCGGCCCACGGTGTACGCGCCGCCCTCGCTGTGGGTGCCGGTCCGCGCCCACTCGTCCGTGGTCAGGCTGGTCAGCAGCTGATGGCTCGAGGCGCGCACGGCCCGCAGCACGGCGAGCGATGGCTCGATAGGGCGGCCGTAGTGCAGGCGCCGCGCCCATTCCGGTTCGTCATAGCCCTCGATCAGCGGCTCGTCCTCGGCGACCAGCCGACGAAGCCTGATGTACGCCATCGACTCGCTGTCGGCGAGGTGATGGACGATCTCGCGGGCGGTCCATTCGCCAGACGGCGGCCGCCGGTCCAGGTCCTCGTCCAGGACCCCGGCCAGCGCCTCGTCGACAGCACCGGCGCCGCTCGCATATCGATCGAGCAGAGCCTGGCGCTCGTCGTGTGGGCTACCGATCATCCTGTCACCCTCCTTCGGTCATCGCTCCATCGTTGTCGTCTCCTTCGCTGCCATGATGCAGCACGCGGACGGCCGCCCACCGGTCATTCAGCCAGCCTTCAGGTGGTTCATTCGAATATCGACGTCCACGTCACGGAAGGAACAGATGCGAATCCTGATCGTCGAGGACGAGAAACGGCTGGCGGCCGGCCTGCGTAACGGCCTCGAGGCCGAAGGCTTCGCTGTCGACGTCGCCGCGACCGGAACGGACGGCTTGTGGCTGGCCCGCGAGCATCCCTACGACGCCATCGTGCTCGACATCCTCCTGCCGGGCATCAACGGGTACGCGATCTGCCAGACCCTCCGGACCGAATCAGTCTGGACGCCCATCCTCATGTTGACCGCCAAGGACGGGGAGTGGGACCAGGTGGAGGCGCTGGACACGGGCGCTGACGACTACATGACGAAGCCGTTCTCGTACCCGATCCTCGTGGCGCGTCTGCGGGCGCTCATCCGACGTGGCGCGCGAGTCCGACCGACGGTCCTCGAGGCCGGCGACCTGCGGCTCGATCCAGCCTCCAGACGAGCCGTGCGGGCTGACGTCGAGATCGACCTGACCGCGCGCGAAACCTCGCTCCTGGAATTCCTCCTGCGCCGGCGTGGCGAGGTCGTGTCCAAACGCGAGATCCTCGATCATGTCTGGGACGATGACTTCGAAGGCGATCCCAACATCGTCGAGGTGTACGTGGGCCATCTCCGCGCCAAGTTGGATCGGCCGTTCGGTCGGCACGCCATCGAGACCATCCGGGGCGCGGGCTATCGCCTGCTGGCCGACGGTGGCTGACGCGCCCCGCGTCGTCCAGATGGGCAGTCGCCAAGCGGACAGCGTTCGTGCACGCCTGACCGGCGGCGCCGTCGTGGTCGTCGGGCTCGCACTGCTCGTCGGGTCCGTCACGCTTGTCGTCGTCCTGCGCGAAAGCCTTACCGAGAACGTCCGTGCGGCGGCCGAGCTCAAAGCCGATGAGGTCGCAGCCCTGATCCTGGCGGGGAGCACCGCCACTGAGGCGGTGGCTGCCGCCCGGACCGACCCGGACGAGCAGTTCGTCCAGGTCCTGGATGTCGGTGGTGTGGTCCTCGCGTCCAGCCCGAACGTCGCGCACCTCGGCGCCGTCGCCGGGCCGCCACCGGACACCTCAGTGGAGATCGTGCTGCTGCTGGGCGACGATGGGGGCCCCTTCCTGGTCGTGGCCGCCCCGGTCGAAGGAGCCGGCGAGGGCTCCACGGTCTTGCTCGGGCGCGCGATGCATGACGTGCGCGATTCCACCGCCACCCTGATGGGCCTGCTGCTGGTCGGTTTGCCGGCCCTGCTGACGGTCGTAGCCATCACGACCTGGCGGATCGTCGGGCGGGCCCTTGCCCCGGTGGAGGCGATCCGTGCCGAGGTCGACGAGATCTCTGCTGGTGGGCTCCACCGCCGTGTACCGGAACCGGCGGGACGTGACGAGATCGGTCGACTGGCGTCGACGATGAACCGGATGCTCGATCGCCTGGAGACCGCCCAGACACGCCAGCGACGCTTCGTGTCGGACGCGTCGCACGAGTTCCGCTCGCCGGTTGCGAGCATCCGCCAGCATGCCGAGGTCGCCCTGGCCCATCCGGACCGGACGACGGTGCCGGATCTCGCCGAAACGGTGCTTGCCGAGGGCGTGCGCATCCAGCGACTCGTCGAGGACATGCTTCTGCTGGCCCGTGCCGACGAACGAACCCTGACACCGGGCGATGGCCCGGTCGACCTTGACGACATCGTGCTCGACGAGATCGCACGCCTGCGTGACACGACCGAACTCGAGATCGAAAGTCGGGCGGTCTCCGCGGGCCGCGTTCGCGGCGATCAGGGCCAGCTCCGGCGGATGATCCGTAACCTCGTCGACAACGCGGCGCGCCACGCCAGAACGCGCATCGCGTTCAGCCTGGGCGAGGGCGACGATGGCGTCGTGCTGCTCCAGATCGATGACGACGGTGCCGGCATCCCGGTCGAGGAGCGCGACCGCGTCTTTGAGCGGTTCGTCCGCCTCGATGAAGCGCGCGCACGCGACCACGGGGGATCGGGGCTCGGACTCGCGATCGTGGCCGAGGTCGCCGCAGCCCATGGCGGGACGGTGGTCGGTACGGACGCCCCCGGGGGAGGCGCCCGGCTTGAGGTCCGTCTGCCCGTGCTGTCGGATTGATCGGCACAGCGGAGGGAGGCTCGCCGGGTGTGCCGGATCGGTCAGGTCGTGGCCCGTAACGGGATGCTGACCACGAACCGGGCGCCCGGGGCGTGGTCCGGGTCGATGGCGACCGTTCCGCCATGGCGACCGACGATGTCGCGGCAGATCGCCAGGCCGAGGCCGGTTCCACCGCTCGACTGGGCGCGCGCGTCGTCCAGGCGGGTGAACCGCTCGAACACGCGATCGGTTTGGTCCGCTGGGATCCCCGGCCCATCGTCCTCGACGACCAGTACGGCATCGCCACCGTGCTCGGCGAGGGTGATCGTGACCGTCCGACTGGCGTGGCGCCCGGCATTGTCCAGGAGGTTCCGCACGAGCCGCGCGAGTTGGTCCCGATCCCCGTGGATCTGGGCGGCTGTGACCCCGCCGGCGTCGACATCGACGTCACTTGACGCTCGCAGCCGTCGAACCTCGGACAGGACGATGTCATCGAGATCGACCGCCTCGCGGCGCAATTCGCCGGCGGTCGCGTCGCTGCGAGCCAGGTGGAGCAGGTCCGCCACGAGTCGCTCCAGCGCCGTCGTCTCCTCCAGGACGCTGCGCTGAGTCGCCGCCGGATCCGCGCGGTCCGGGTGGGCGAGGTCCACCTCGATCTCCGATCGGATGCGGGTCAGCGGACTGCGTAGCTCGTGCGAAGCGTCGGCGACGAAGGCCTGCTGGCGTCGCGCCGCAGTCTCGACCCGTTCGAGCATGGCGTTCATGGTCCGGGCAAGACGCGCGATCTCGTCATCGCCGCGTGGCTCGGGAACTCGCCGCTGCAGATCGGCCGATCCGATGCCGGCGACCTGTACCCGGATCGCTTCGACCGGGCGCAACGTCCGCCCGACCAGCCACCACACCAGCGCGGCCAGGATCGCGGCCGCGGACGGGACGACGACAGTCAGCGACGAGGCGACGACCCGGGCGCTCTCGTCGACCTCATCAAGGCTCGCAGCGACGTGGATGACCACCGGTCCGTCCGGGCCATCGACCCGCCGTGACACGAGTCGAAAGGTGGACTCCGCGTTGGGTCGAAGCTGGATGGTGCTCACCAGCTCCCTCGTGCCGGATGGTGGGGCCGCCCCGATCGGCGGCAGGTCCGCGACGTTCGTGCTCGTCGCTACCAGGGTGCCATCGGCGAGCACGACCTGGGCGACGGTGTCGTCGTCCCCGAGATCGGTCAGGATCGCCGGCACACGACCCGCGACGACGAATGCCTCGATCTCGTCCACGCGAACGCTCACCGCTTCCTGGAGCCCCTGCGTCAGCGTCTGCCGCTGCGCCACGATCAGGCCGACACTGGCGAGACCGAGCACGGCCAGGACGGCGAGCGTGGCGAGGGCCGTGATTCGAAACCGAACGGTCGCGATCGATCTCACGATGCTGTCACTCGATAGCCGGCCCCGCGGACGGTCTCGATCATCGGGCGCTCGAACGGACCGTCGACTTTGCGGCGAAGTCGGCTGATATAGACCTCCACGATGTTGGGGTCGCCGTCGAAGTCGTAGTCCCACACGCCGGCCAGGATCTCGTGCTTGGGCAGGACCTGTCCGGCACGGCGAACCAGGAACTCGAGGACGTCGAATTCGCGCGCCGTCAGGGTCAGCTCGATCGCACCCCGCCGAGCCCGGCGCGCGCCTGGATCGATGTGCAGGTCGCCAAGATCCGTCGGCACGGGGTTACGTCCGGTGGCCCGTCGCAACAGCGCTCGGACGCGAGCCACGAGCACCGGGAATGAGAAGGGTTTGGCCAGGTAATCGTCCGCGCCGGTGTCCAGCGCGTGGGTCTCGTCGAGGTTGCCGTCCTTGGCCGTCAGGATGAGGATCGGCGTCCAGTTCCCGGCGTCGCGCAGGTCTGCGCAGATCTGGTATCCGTTGCGGCCGGGCAGCATCACGTCCAGCACGATCAGGTCGTAGCTGCCCTCGGTTGCCTGCCACAACCCATCGACCCCATCGGCGACGACCTCGACCGCGAAGCCCTCGGCCTCGAGGCCGCGCTTGACGGCTGTCGCGATCTTTCTGTCGTCCTCGATCAGCAACAGTTTCATGGTCGACCCATCTTCGCGGGCGGCGGCTGAACGTGGGCTGAACAGTCGGGGCAGGGCGACCTGAACTTCCGTCAGGCCGGGTCAGCCGAGGTTCAGCGGCGATGACGACGCTGGGACGGCAACGCGACCCACATCGGGCCGCCGGCAAGAAAAGGAGTCCAGCTCATGCGGACAAGAACCAAGGCCATCATCGCCAGCGCCTCGATCGCGGGCGCCATCGTCGCCGGCACCGGCATCGTCCTGGCCGCCGACGGCCGCCCCGAGATCGAGGTGCCCATCACGGGCACGGCCCTCGAACGTGCCTCGGGCGTGGCCCTGGAACGGACCGGGGCCGGCCGGGTGACCGAGACCGAGATCGGGGACGAGGAAAGCCTCTACGAGGTCGAGGTCACCCTGCCCGATGGCAGCCAGGTCGACGTCCAGCTCGATGAGCGCTTCGACATCGTCGGCGTCGAGCAGGACGGCACCACGGGCGACCACGAATGACGTCGAACCCTTGGCCACCCGCCATGAATCCCAGGGCTGAAGGAGAACCGGACATGCTCATCGAACGAGAACCCGCCACGACCCATCACCCCGGCCGCGCGCTGCGCGGCGGCACGCACCGATCGCTCGGGTTGAGCGTCGTCGTCTGCCTCATCATCGCGGCCTGTGCGGGCGCGACGCCTGGCGCACCCGGGGCAGGCGTATCAGCGGCCGCCGCCCGGCCCGCGGCCCAACTCGCGTCGACGGCCACGATCACGCCTGCGCCGGCGGGCGAGCCGGTAGCGGCGGCAGCCAGGACCGGCCGATGCGTCGACAGCGTCGCCACGAACGTACCGCAACCGACAGCAGCCCAGCTCGAGGCGGCTGGCCTCCACTTGCTCCCGGTCGCGCCTATCGCCAGCCGGGTCGACCTCGTCGCGCCGCCGTTCTCGAACCCCACCGCGGTGACCAATCCGCTCTTCCCGATCGCCGCACTTCAGTCGGCTGTCCTGAACGGCGTCGTAGACGGCAAGGTCTTCCGGACCGAGACCACCCTCCTACCAGACACCAGAGTCATCCAGTGGAGCCCCGGCCAGTGCATCGAGACCCTCGTCTCCCAGTACCTGGCCTACCTCGACGGGCGCATCGAGGAAGCCGCCCTCGACTACTACGCGCAGGCTGACGACGGCTCGGTCTGGTACTTCGGCGAGGACGTCCACAACTACAAGGACGGGATCATCGCCGACACGTCCGGCACCTGGCTCGCCGGCAAGGAGGGCCCGATCGCGATGATCATGCCCGCCCGCCCCCGTGTCGGCGATGTCTTCCGCGTCGAGAACATCGTTGGCCTGGTCTTCGAGGAGATCACCGTCACCGAGCTCGCCCGCACCGTGCCCGGACCGCGGGGTCCGGTCGATGTGATGGTCGTCCGGCAGCTCCATGACGACGGCACCTTTGCGGACAAACTGTTTGGCCCCGGGTACGGCGAGTTCTTCACCGCCCACCAGGGCGATTCCGAGGGGATGGCCCT
>JANOIS010000042.1:0-1969 GCA_031407755.1 Chloroflexota bacterium
CGCGCCGCCGGATGTCGGTGGCGAGCGCGGCTCCGGCGAGTACGGCGGGGAGGCCCGCGGCTCCAACATCATCGCTGCCTCCATCGAGGCGTATCTCGTGGCCCTCAACGCGATGCTGGGCGAGGCGCACTGGGCGGGCGCTCCAGAGGCGGCCGCGGTCACCGGCAAGCGGGCGCGGGCCAAGACGCCGGTCGCCGCCGGAGATGCCCGAGATCGACGGGCTGAACTGGACGAGGACGCCGGCGAGATCGACACGACCGACTGGTTCAACCAGCAGGGCTGAACCGCGGCGGGCACCGGACGGCTGAGTGGCCTCGCCCACGGAATCGTGCAGATCAGAACTCGACGTCGGCTCCCCCGGTCTCCGTGGCGGTCGTCGTCTGGCAGGTGTTGCCGGCCCGGTCCGTCAAGGTGGTCGTGGGCACCCAGGTGGAGTTGTTGGTCGCGGTCTCCGTGCCGGTCGCCCCGGACGCCGTGCCCAGGGTGACCGTGATGGTGTTGCCGCTCGCGACCATCGTGGAGGGCGTCCCGGTCGCCCCGAAGTCGCGGTTGGCGGTGACGTAGTTCAGGCCGATGAGATTGATCGTCCCAAATGGCAACTGGACGGTGTTGGCGGCGTTCCGGATCGTGACCCGGTCACCGCCGTTGTTATGGCCCACGCGAACCACAACGCTCGTCGAGGCGCCGGTCCAGCCGGCCAGCACGGTCTGGGGGTCGATCGGCTCGGAGAACGTGTAGGTCAGGACGTCCGCGATCTCCGGTTTGCCCGCGGTCGCGCCGCCATTGGTGATCTGGATGTCCGTGCCGGTCGGGCGGGTATTGTCCACGATGACCGCGTAACCAGACTGGGTCTGGCTGTTGGTTGCCACGTCCGTGGAGGTGATGGTGTACGCCTTCGAGCCCTCGGCGAGCGTGCCATTCGCGGTCAGAGAGGCGGTCCGGTAGTTGTAGCTGACCCCACCGACCGTGTACGAACCAGCCACCAGCGCGACGGCGGTCTGCCCGGTCGTGACCGAACTCACGTCGGCCGTCACGGTGGAGATGCCCGATGGGATGCAGCCGGCGTCGGCGACGTTGGCGTACCCGTAGTAGGTGCCGGCCTGGCGGACGTAGCCGGGCAGGTAGAGGACCGTCTTGGAGATGACCGTGCTGCTGACCGAGGGCGCCACGACATCCGTCGGGGCGAAGCACGCGGCCGTCGAAAGCGTCGAGTCCGTCGTCTCCTGATCCCCGAACAGCGCGAACGATGTGCGCGCGCCACCGCCAACGAGGAACCCGCCGAGGCTCACCGTGAGCGCGAGGACAAGGAACCTACGCGGTGATCCCACGCGGTACCCTGGCGGGCGTCGGCGGGCTTCCACGACGCGGACGCTGGTCCTCCAGCATGCACATCGCGAGATAGCAGAACAGCAGGCCGGACGCCATGCTGAGCAGGCCGGACGGTTGCGCCATCATCGCCATCAGGTAACCAGCGTACGGTACCTGCACACGCACGACACCGATCATGGCGCCCTGCGGGACCAGGAACGGATCGAACGAGGCGTTGGCGTCGCCCTTGGTCCGGTACAGGCGCTCGCCTTCGTTGATGATCGTCTCGACGACACGGTGGGTGACCACCACGCCGTTCGTACCACGGAAGGTCACGATGTCGCCCGGGGCGATGTCCTGGGGCAACGTCCGCGACGCGATGATGGCGGACCCGAGGCCGATGGCCGGTAGCATCGACGCACCGCGGATCACAAAGACCTCATGGCCGAACAGTGGTCCGAGGCGGGTCCCGGCGGCCGTCAGCGCGAGCGCCAGGACGGCGCCGAACAGGAGTCCGCGGAGGACCCAGGTCGCCCCCTTGCTAACGACATTCGACATCAGATCGCCTCGGGTGTGGGAAATGCGCTGAGGCGACGCGGCCCGGTTGCGGGGGAGTAGGCCCCGGGGGGCGCCCCGGGGGGGTGGGGTTAAGGGGTTGTGG
>JANOIS010000045.1:0-19340 GCA_031407755.1 Chloroflexota bacterium
GCCGAAAATGGACCTCCACCGCACGAAGCTCGGCCGCGGCAACCGCGAGCGCCAGCAGGGGCCACGGCAGGTCGATCGGAGTCATCGGAGCGTCGAGATGGCGGACGAACACCACATAGGCGATCGCCGCAGCGGTAGCGAGCCCCGCCGTCAGCAGCCAGATCCGCGCCGCCGCCGGGATGCGCGCAAGCGTATTCTGCGGTCGATAGACCGAGTGCGGGATCGCCTCTGATGCACGCTCGGACCCTTCTGTCATCTCGCCAGGCTCCGTGTTCCCCCGGAGCAGGGTGGTCAAGCTGGGTGGCCTCCCGATAGGTTCCAGTCACGCTTGAGCGTGACGGTCGTGGTGCGGGGATGTGATGAGGCCCTTGTACGTCAGGATGCGGGTGTTGGCACTGGCTAGGACGTACCCCCTCCAACGTAGGACGTCTGTCGCAGGCGCGGCCACCGGGCCGATCCGCCGCTCCGCTGGTAGGCTGACGACTCAGTCTCGACAAGCCCGGAGATCCGCCGTCAGATGACCGCTGCAACGAACCCCGACGGCATGCGACCGCGCACCATCGTCGACAAGATCTGGACCGACCACATCGTCGCCCAGGACCCGGGCGCCCCGGCCGTCCTGGCCATCGACCTGCACCTCGTCCACGAGGTCACCTCGCCCCAGGCCTTCAGCGGCCTGCGTGCCCGCGGACTGCGCGTGCGCCGACCGGCGCAGACCGTGGCGACCGCGGATCATTCCATCCCGACGACGCCGCGCAACCTGCCGATGCTGGACCTCCAGGCCGCCGCCCAGATCAACCAGCTCGAGATCAACTGCGCCGAATTCGGCATCCCACTCCATGGCATCGGGTCGCCGAGCCAGGGCATCGTCCACGTCATCGGACCGGAACTGGGCCTGACCCAGCCCGGGATGACCATCGTCTGCGGCGACTCCCACACGAGCACGCATGGCGCATTCGGGGCGCTCGCGTTCGGGATCGGGACGAGCGAGGTCGAGATGGTCCTCGCGATGCAGACGCTCCTCCAGCGCGACCCGGCGACCTACGAGGTCCGCATCGACGGCCGACTCGCCCCGGGCGTGAGCAGCAAGGACATCATCCTCGCGCTGATCGCCCGGATCGGGATCGGCGGCGGCACGGGTCACGTCTTCGAATACCGCGGCGAGGCCATCCGAGCCCTGACCATGGAACAGCGCATGACCATCTGCAACATGAGCATCGAGGGCGGCGCGCGGGCCGGCCTGATCGCCCCGGACGACACGACCTTCGAGTACATCCACGGTCGGCCGCACGCCCCCCACGGCGCCGACTGGGACAGCGCGCTGGAACGCTGGCGCCAGCTCCCGACGGATGACGGTGCGACGTTCGACCAGTCGATCGCGATCGATGCGAACGTTCTCGAGCCGATGGTCACCTATGGCACCAACCCGGGGATGGGCATCCCGATCACCTCCCGAGTCCCCTCCCCGGCCGACGAGGCGGACCCGTCCGCGAGGCGTGCCCTGGAGCGTGCCCTCGAGTACATGGATCTGCGTCCGGGGCAGCCGATCATCGGCCAGAAGGTCGACGTCGTGTTCGTCGGTTCGTGCACGAACGGCCGGATCAGCGACCTGCGCCTGGCGGCCGCGGTACTCAAGGACCGCCACGTCGCCGACGGCGTGCGGCTGATGGTGACCCCGGGCTCCGACGAGGTGAAGCGCGAGGCTGAGGCGGAGGGCCTCGCTGAGATCTTCAAGGCGGCCGGGGCCGATTGGCGCGAGTCGGGCTGCTCGATGTGCATCGCCATGAACGGTGACCAGCTCCAGCCAGGTCAGTACGCCGTCAGCACCAGCAACCGCAACTTCGAGGGTCGCCAGGGCAAGGGCGGCCGCACGTTCCTGGCCTCGCCACTGACCGCGGCCGCGTCCGCCCTCGCGGGCGTCGTGACGGATCCGCGAACCCTTCCCGGCATCGAGACGCTCGCCGCGGTGGGAGGTCGCTGAATCGATGGGCGAGCCGTTTCGGATGTTCACCAGCAAGGTCGTGCCGCTCAACGCCGAGAATGTCGACACGGACCAGGTCGTCCCGGCCCGCTACCTGAAGGTGACGGACAAGGCCGGCCTGGCCGACGCCCTCTTCCGCGACTGGCGTTACGAGGAGGACGGCTCGCTCAAGAACCCGCCGTTCGTGCTCGATGAGCCGGGCATGGCCGGCCGCCAGATCCTCCTCGTTGGCGAAAACTTTGGGGCGGGCTCCTCGCGCGAGCACGCGCCGTGGGCACTCACCGCGTGGGGCGTGCGCGCGATCTTCTCGACCGGCTTCGCCGATATCTTCCGCAGCAACAGCCTCAAGAACGGCCTGTTGCCGATCGTCGTCTCGCCCGCTGTCCACCAGCGCCTGTGGGACCTGATCGAGCACGATCCCGACAGCGAACTCACCGTGGACCTCGCCGAGGAAGGCGTCCTGCTCCCGGACGGTTCGACCATCGATTTCACCATCGACCCGTTTGCCAAGCGGATGCTCCTCGCCGGAACGGACGAGCTTGGCTACCTCCTGACCAAGGAGCCGGACATCACGGCCTGGGAGTCCGCTCACCCACCCCGGGTGGATACGCTCACGCGGGCGGGTTGAAGCCTTCCCGAATCTGGGCCATACGTGGGCGCGCGGGAACCTGATGCGAGTGTCGGTCGTCTCCCGGTCATGAACGGCCTACGAACCGCCCGGCGCCTCGGCGCCGGTCTTCTATCCCTATCCATGGTGCTGGCCGCATGTTCGACTGGTGCGGCACCCTCCGCACCACCGAGCACGGCGCCGCCAGACGTGACGGTCACCTCCCCGCCCGTCGGATCCGATCCGGGTGGTGGGTCAGATCCCGGCGGCGGAGGCGCCAAACTCGTCGTCCCGCGTCCCGGCCAGCTCAACCTCCGCGCCGTCGCCGCGGATAGCCTGACGGCCCGCGCCGATGGCAACAAGATCATCGTCAGCGCGACCTGGTTCAGCGGCGTCGAGCCGTGCACCATCCTCGATTCCATCGTGGTCGACAAGGGCGAGGGCACCTACACCATCACGCTGCGTGAGGGCAATGGGCCCGGAGACGTCGTGTGCATCGCGATCGCCGAGCAACACCGGACCGAGTTCGAGATCCCGGACGTCGCCGCCGGAACCTGGACGATCATCGATTCGGGCGGCGTTGCCAAGCCGGTCGAGGTGACCATCGGCTGACGCCGGGCATCAACCGCCAAATACGCCCCGGACGACCGCCGTCCGGGGCGTTGTCACGTCCCCTGTGCCACCATCCGTCCGTGAATCCGCTCGACCTTGTCGCGATCATCCTGGTGGTGCTGGCGATCATCCTGGGCTTCCGCTCCGGGGCGCTGCCGCAGGTCGGAGGCCTGCTCGGGGCGATCGGTGGCGGCGCGCTGGCGGTGCTGTCACTCCCCCACCTTGTCGAGCCGCTGGACGCCGTGCCCGCCGACTTCCGCCCATACGTCGTGCTCGGCGGGCTGCTCGCCGTGGTCGGGCTCGGTGAATCGATCGGATCGGCCGCTGGGCGGTCCGTTGCGAAGGCGCTGGGCACAGGCGTCCTGGGTGCGGCGGACCGGATCGCGGGCAGCGTCACTGGAGCCGCGCAGGCACTGCTCATCGTGTGGCTGGCGGGAGGGCTCCTTGCGATCGGACCCGTGCCGCGTCTGACCGAGGCCGCCCAGACCTCGACCGCCATCCGCTCCCTCAACACCGTCCTGCCGCCCCCGATCGAGCTGGCCGACGAATTCGGAACGCTGCTGGATGCGAGCGGGCTGCCCGATGTGTTTCTCGGCTTCGACCCGTTGCCGCGCCCACCCGTCGACCGCCCGAACGATGCCACCACGCGCGCGATCGCAGCGCTCGCCGAAGCCAGCACATTTCGGATCAGTGCCGCAACATGTGGCGTCGAGTCATCGGGGAGTGGTGTCGCCGTCGCCGAGCGCTACGTCGTGACGAATGCGCACGTCGTCGCGGGCGGCGGCACGCGCGGGATCCGGGTGGCGAGTCCCGGGGGCGGGCGGGCGGATGCTGTCGTCGTGCTGTTCGATGCGGCCCTCGACGTGGCTGTCCTGTACGCCCCGGATCTGCGCGCCAACCCATTGCGGTTCGCGGTGCTGGATCCCGAGCGGGGAGACCTTGGGGCGGCGCTCGGCTACCCGGGCGGGGGCGCCCTGACGATCGTGCCCGCCGCAGTGACCGGGGCGTACCCGGCGACCGGCCGCGACATCTACGGCAAGTCGACCGTGCGCCGCCAGATCGTGGAGCTGCGGGCGCAGATCGATCGGGGCGACAGTGGGGGCCCGTTCGTGCTGCGCAACGGGACGATCGGCGGCCTCATCTTCGCCGAGGCGCGCACGGACGATGAGGTTGGTTATGCCCTGTCCCCGACGGCCGTGGCCACCAGGATCGCGCCGGCGATCGGGCGGACCGGAGCCGTCGATACCGGCGATTGCCTGCACTGACCGCCAAGGTTCGCGGGCCGGCGCCTCGTCCGCCCGCGGCCCCGCCCGGTACAGTCCGCCCGCGTCCCCCCGGCCGGTACTTGTAGTACCAGCATACGGGCTGCGCGACTGACCGGGAAGTGGCCGAGGGGCAGCAGGGCCGTCTATGCTCCGTGGATGCCACGCCTGGAAAGCGGGACGAACGGAGCTGTCTTCGCGCTCCGCACGACGATGGCTGACCACGAGCTGCGGCGCCTGACCATCGCCTGGTTCACGATCAGCGCCGGCAAGTGGGCATTCCTCGTCACGACGCTGGTTATCGCGTATACGGCCGGCGGCGCCGGGGCCGTGGGCCTCCTGGGGCTGGCCCGCTTCCTCGTGCCGACGGTCATCGCCCCATTCGCTGGTCTGCCCACGGTCCGCTGGCCGCCCGAAGTCGTATTGCGGACGGTGAACGCCACGCGGACGGCCGCGATCATCCTTGCTGGGGTCGTCGTCGGGTTGGACCTCCCGGTCCAGCTGCTGTTCGTCGTGGTCGCGCTTGAGGCCGGAGCCGGCGCGCTCACCCGACCCCTGCACATGGCGTTGCTCCCGGCGATCGCCCGGACGCCCAGCCAGCTGATCGGCGCCAACGTGACCTCCAGCGCGGCGGAGGGCCTTGGGACATTTCTGGGTCCGGCACTGGCTGGGCTGCTGCTCATCGCGACCGGACCACTCGGGGCGATCCTCGCCGTCTTCGTGATCTACGCCGCCGGCGTGGTCGCCATCGCCGGTCTTGACGTCCCGGCCGTCGGGCGTTCCGCTGGCTCGACCCGGGCGATCGTCGGCCAGCTCTCGGCCGGGGTCAGCGCCCTCGCCCACCTGCCGGGTCCCCGCCTCATCGTGCTCGGGCTGGGCCTGCAGACCTTCGTGCGAGGGCTGCTCACGGTCCTCGTCGTGGTTTCCGCCATCGAGCTCCTGCCCATGGGCGAGCCGGGTGTGGGGGCGCTCAACGCGGCGCTCGGCCTGGGCGGCATCGCCGGGGCCTTTGGAGCCATCGTGCTGGCGGGTCGCGATCGACTGTCCCCGGTGTTCGCCCTCGCCCTGGCCGGCTGGGGCGCACCGATCGCGGTCATCGGATTGCTGGTGCATCCCGTAGTGGCCCTATTGGCGATGGTCGCCATCGGGGTGAGCAACGCCTTCATCGATGTCGCCGGCTTCACCCTCCTCCAGCGAACGACCCCCAACGCCAGCCGGATCGCGGTTCTCGGGCTTGTCGACAGCGTGGCCAACGGTGGGGTGGCCCTGGGCGGGGTCGTTGCTGCGGTCCTTCTCGAAACGGTCGGGATCCGTGATGCCCTGATCGTGAGCGGCTCCATCCTGCCTATCGCCGCCTTGCTCCTCACGCCGGCCCTGCGACGGATGGACGAGGGTGGTGTGGGCGGCGCCCATCGCGTCGAGCTGATTCGCGGCCAGCCGCTATTTGCACCCCTGTCGCTGGCCACGGTCGAGTATCTCGCGGCGCGCCTCGTCCCGGTGGCGTTCGATGACGGCGCGTGGATCATGCGCGAAGGCGAACCGGGGCTCGTGTACATCCTCGTCGACACCGGCACCATCGAGGTATCGCAGGATGGCCGGGTCGTCCGGACGCTCGGGACCGGCGGTGGCGTCGGCGAGATCGCCCTGATGCAGCACGTTCCGCGGACCGCGTCGGTGCGTGCCATCGGGCCGGTCACGGCATTCAGTCTGGATCGCGAGGCGTTCCTCGAGGCCGTCACCGGGCACGCTGGCAGCCGGGCGGCGGCCACGTCGCAGGTCCAGGCGCAGTTGGCGGCGGACACGGAACGGCCCGCCCTACACTGACCCGGACGCAAGGGCACCACGCAGGACCGGAGACGCACCCCCATGCCAGACCCAACCACCCCGCCGCATCCGTACGACCGCCCGTCCGATCCAGCCAAGCGCCACTCCGCCGCCCTGACCGACGGGCCAGACCGCGCCGCGGCCCGCGCGATGCTCAAGGCCATCGGCTTCACGGACGAGGACCTGGCCAAACCGCTCATCGGTGTCGGCACGTCGTGGATCGAGACGATGCCCTGCAACTACAACCATCGCCGCCTCGCGGAGCACGTCAAGGCCGGTATCCGGGCCGCGGGCGGCACACCCATGGAGTTCAACACGGTCAGCGTGAGTGACGGGGTATCCATGGGGACGGAGGGGATGAAGGCCTCGCTCGTATCGCGCGAGATCATCGCCGACTCCATCGAACTCGTCGTGCGCGGGCACCTGCTGGACGGCGTCGTGTGCGTGGTCGGCTGCGACAAGACGATCCCGGCCGCCGCGATGGCCCTCGGTCGCCTGGATGTCCCGGGGTTGGTCCTGTACGGCGGCACGATCTACCCGGGCACGATCGGCGGGCAGCGCAACGCGACCGTCGTCAGCGTCTTCGAGGCGATCGGTGCGTACCGCGCGGGCAAGATCACCCTCGACGAGCTGTATGAGGTGGAGCAGCTCGCCTGCCCGGGACCGGGTGCCTGCGGTGGCCAGTTCACGGCCAACACCATGGCGACCGCCCTCGAGTTCCTGGGGCTCGCTCCCGCGGACCTGAATGGCATCCCGGCGGAGGACCCGTCCAAGGACCAGGCCGCACATCGGGCGGGCGAGCTTGTGATGGACCTGGTCCGCGCGGACACCCGACCATCGCATTTCGTGACCCTGGCGAGCCTGGAGAATGCGATCGCCTCCATCGCGGCCACCGGCGGCTCCACCAACGGCGTCCTGCACCTGCTCGCGATCGCCCACGAATTCGGCATCGCGCTCGATATCGACGATTTCGGGGCGATCGCCGACCGCACCCCGGTCATCGCCGATATGCAGCCGGGCGGCCGGTTCACCGCGGCCGACATGTACGACGCCGGCGGGATAGGCTTGGTCATGCGCGAGCTGCTCAAGCGCGACGGCCTGCTCCACGGCGACGCCCCGACCGTTGATGGACGGTCGATCGCCCAGATCGCGGCCGACGCGGCGGAGACCGAGGGCCAGCGCGTCGTGGTGTCCATCGATTCACCGCTCAAGGCGACCGGCGGTCTGGCCATCCTGCGCGGCACCCTTGCCCCGGATGGCTGCGTGGTCAAACTGGCCGGCCACGAGCGCCGACTCCATCGCGGGCCGGCGCGTGTGTTCGATTCAGAGACTGCCTGCTATGCGGCCGTTCGCGATCGACGGATCGAGCCCGGCGACGTCGTCGTCATCCGCTGGGAGGGACCCGTCGGGGGCCCCGGGATGCAGGAGATGCTCAGCGTCACCGGCGCGCTGGTCGGCGAGGGTCTCGGCGACTCGGTCGCGCTCATCACGGACGGCCGGTTCAGCGGGGGCACCCACGGGCTGATGATCGGCCACATCGCGCCGGAGGCGGCGCTGGGCGGTCCGATCGCCATCGTCGAGGAGGGCGACACGATCGTGATCGATGTCGATCGTCGCGCGCTGGATCTCGACGTAGCGGCCGGAGAGATCGAGCGCCGCCTTGCCGCCTGGGCACCGCGGCCGCCCAACTACCCGGGTGGCGTCATGGCCAAGTACGCGGCGCTCGTCGGCTCCGCGTCGCAAGGTGCGGTCACGACCGGGCCGCGCATGACGGCGAACCTGACCGGGCGATGACTCGCCACGTCGTGACCGGGCGATGACTCGCCACGTCCCGATCGGGATCAAGACCTCGCCGCAGGCGGTCGACTGGGCGACGCTTGACGCCGCCTGGGCACGTATCGGCGAGCACGAGATCTTCGAGTCCGTCTGGATGAACGATCACCTGATCGATGTGTCGCATGAGCGCCACGGGGCGAGCCTCGAGGCGCTCACGGCGATGGCGGCACTCGTCCATCGCGTGCCGGGCCGCTGGGTGGGGCACGCCGTCCTGTCCGCCACGTTCCGCCACCCGGCGGTGCTGGCCAAGGCGGCCACGGTCCTGGACCACGCGACCGGCGGGCGGTTCATCATGGGTCTCGGGGCTGGATGGCATGAGGGCGAGCACGTGCCGTTCGGCATCCCGATGCCGCCGATGCCGGAGCGGTTCGACCGGTTCGAATCGGCGGTCCATGTGCTGCGGGCGCTGTGGTCGGCGGAGGCCGTCGCGCCGCCGGGCGTCACTCGTCCAGACCCGTTCTACCCGCTGGTCGAGGCGACAAATGAGCCACCGACCCGCACACCAGGCGGACCGCGGCTGTGGCTGGGCGGCCAAAAACGTCGCGGTATCGCACTGGCTGCCGCGGTGGCGGACGGCTGGCCCCTCCCCGCCGTCGTGGCGCTGGGCAGTCCGTCGGACCTCGGCTACTTCACGGAGAAGCGGGACGCGATCCTGGCCGCGCTGGAGGCGGCCGGCCGTGACCCATCGACGTTCGATCTGTCCGCCCAGGTCCCGACAGGGACGACCGCGGAAGACCGCCGCGGGGCGCTCGATCAGGCGCGCGAGGCGGTCGTGCGGGGGGCCACACACGTCATCCTCGGTATGCCGCCGCGACTTGGAGCCGGCGGGGTGGACGCGGTCGCCCGCGAAGTCGCGGAACCCCTGCGTCAGGCCATCGGATGAGCGTGGTCGATATCCGTCCGGCAACCTCCGATCAGGATCTCGCCACCCTGGTCGAGATCTTCAACACCACGACGCCCGACGACCCAAGTTCGATCGATGAGATCCGCTGGTCGGACCGGACGTACCCGGGAACCCTGCGCCTGCTGGCGGAGGTGGACGGCCGGGCCGTGGGTGCGGCCACGGTGGGGCGGATCCACATGTACCCGCCCGAGCATCCGGGCCTGTGGGCGTCGATCGTGGTGCTGCCGGCTGATCGGCGGGCTGGCACCGGGGCGGCGCTCCTGGTAGCGCTGTCGGTCCACGCTCGGGGAGCCGGCAAGACCGAGTTGCAGCTGCGCGCGTCCGAGGCCCGCCCCGAGGGCATCGCCTTCCTGGCCCACCGCGGGTTCACGGAACTCGAGCGCTCCCGGATGGTCCGCCTGGAGCTGGCCGGTCACGTCCCCCCTGACGTCCGCATGCCGACAGGGATCGCGTTGACCACCCTGGCAGCACGCGCAGATCTCATCGGCGGTGTCCACGCGGTCGCGGTCGAGGCCTTCGCCGACATCCCTGGTGGAGACGACCCGATCGCCGCCGGCGACCTCGCCGAGTTCCGCGCCCGCGACGTGGATCGCCCCGGGGTCCCGCACGAGGCCTTCATGATCGCGCTCGATGTGGCGACCGACGACGTCGTCGGCTACGCGAGCCTCATCATGATCCCAGGCTCGACGACCGTCGCGTGGCACGACATGACCGCTGTCCTGCGGGCATGGCGCGGGCGCGGGATCGCCGTCGCCCTCAAGCGGGCCACGATCGGGTGGGCGATCCGGAACGACCTGACGGCGCTCGATACGGGCAACGACGAGGACAACGGCCCGATGCGCGCCGTCAATGCCCGCCTGGGCTATCAGCCGCTGCCGGACGAGGTGACGATGCGCGGTCCGCTGTTCGGCGCCAAGATGGCGCCGTGACCGAACCTGCACCCACGCCGCCGGACCTGCCGCCGGACCCCGCCCGGGACCTGCCGCCGGACCTGCCGCCGGACCCCGCCGCGTACGACTCGCCGCGTGCTGTCCGCGCCCGCGAGAAAGGCCTGCAGGCGCCCTACATCGCTGGCGGCGATGATCCGGATCCAGCCGCCGGTCGCGCGGAGGAACGGCGCTACGGCCGATTGCTCGTGGCCTTCGCCGTCACCATCGTCGCGTCCGGGTTCATCGTCGGGACCATCGTCGCCCTGATCGGGCCGGCCGGGGGCCGGTGACGCCCTCAGCGTCCGTCCCGCCGCTCGACTGGGCGACCGCCCACGACGGCGTCGTCGCCACGTTGCGAGACCTGATCCGGATCCCGTCGGTCAATCCACCCCCGCCCGGCGCGCCCGACGGCGAGACCCGCGTTGCCCGCTACCTCGAGGCTCGCCTCCGGGCGATCGGTCTTGAGCCGGAGATCCTGGAGACCGTTCCTGGCCGCGCCTCCGTTCATGCACGTCTGCGCGGCGACGGGACGGGCGGCCCACCGTTCCTGCTGCTTTCGCACCTCGACGTCGTCCCGGCGCCGCCCGAGCGCTGGACCCACGACCCGTTTGCCGCCGACATCGCCGACGGCTACGTGTACGGCCGCGGCGCGGTCGACATGAAGGACATGGTGGCCCTCGAACTCGCGGTCGTGGAGCAGCTCGTTGCGGAGGCGCGGGCTGCCGGCCGCGATCCGGCGCGCGACCCCATCCCGGGTCTGCGCCGGGACGTGCTGTTCACCTGTGCATCAGACGAGGAGGCGGGCGGCACGGCCGGCGTGAAGGCCATCGCGGCGGAGCGGCCGCACTGGCTGCAGGCGGCCGGAGCGGTCAACGAGTGCGGCGGTGTGTCGGTGACGGTCGCCGGTCGCCGGCTGTATCCGATCCAGGTCGCCGAGAAAGGCTATGCGCCGTACCGCATCCACGTCCGGGGCACGTGGGGTCACGGGTCCATGCCGCGCGAGGACAACGCCGCGGTCCTGGCGGCGCGCGTCGTCGAGCGGCTGGCCGTTCCGGGCCCGATCCGCATCGGCGCGGTGATGGAACGCTTCCTCACGGCGGCCGCGGCGGCCCTGCCGGACGAAGTCGGGGGCGTGCTCCGCCGTATCGCCGCCGGGGCGCCCGATGCCGACCGACTGATCGACGGCCTGTGCGACCCGATGTACGCCCGCGCCCTGCGCGCCCTCATGCGCGACACCATCTCACCGGACATCATCTCGACCGGCGTGAAGTACAACGTCATCCCGGGCGACGCCGTCATCGAGATCGATTGCCGGGTCCTGCCCGGCATGACGGAGCCGGACATGCGCGCCATCGTCGAGGAGCGCATCGGCGCGGACCTGCTCCCGGCCTGCACGCTGGAGCTCATCGTCTGGGGCCCACCGGTCGAATCACCGGCCTTCGGCGAGCTGTGGGACGTGATGGTCACTACCCTCCGTGACCACGATCCCGATGGGACTCCGCTACCCGTGCTGGCGCCATTCGGGACGGACGCCAAGACGACCGTGCCCCTCGGCACACCGACCTACGGCTTCTCGCCGCTCCGCCTGGACCCCGACGAGCGCTTCCTCGAGCGATTCCACGGCATCGACGAACGGGTGTCACTTGACGCGCTCCGCTTCGGCCTACCCGTCCTGTACGACGTCACCCGCCGCTACAGCGGCTGACCCGACCGACAAAAATAAACACCTCGCGCCCCCCGTCCTAGGGAGAATGCCTGACGCCGCAGCAACGGGGCCATGCCAGACTCCATCGATGAGTCACGCCGTGGCGTGAACTGGGGCAAGACGTTCTGTCGCGACGTCTCGGACCCAACGACGGCAGGGCGATGATCGCTTGATCACAAACCGCAAACATCGAGGGTGCATGCTCCTCCCTGGCGTGAAGAAAAACCGATATCAGAGGTGTCGATGACCGAATCTCTGAGCACACCGCGCTTCGAAGGCAAGGCCGGGAGGGCGATGCCGGCCAAATGCGGACCAAAGCTCTGTATGGAAGGTCAAACCCGATGAATCGATATGCAACATCCCCGAGGAGCCGCTCATCTGGCGGCACACGAATGCGAACACTGCTGGTGGCCGCCGGAGTGATCGCCTCGCTCGCACTTGCGCCGGCGACGGCGAGTGCGGCCCTGACCCTGCTCAAGCCGAATGTGACCGACGCGGCGACCTTCAGCGGCACCGGCGGCTACTCGGCGGACGGCCTTGGGCAGTTCACGACCGGCGGAACCATCCAGGCGGAGGTGCCGGCGGGCTCAACGGTCGTGCAGGCGTACCTGTACGGTACGTACTTCACGTTTGACCCGACGCTCGCCGACCGCACCATCGACTTTGATGGCACGGTCGTCGAGCTGACGAAGATCGGCGACGTCGGCCTCTCCCTCTCGACCGCACGCGCGAACGTCACGACCCAGGTGGCCACCAAAGTCGGCGCCGGGGGAGGGATCACGGACTTCGCGGTCAACACCGATCCAGCACCGCTGGACGGCGTCGGCCTGCTCGTCCTCTTCTCGAACCCCACCTTGCCGTTCACGACGATCGCCGTCCTCGACGGTGGGGCCTCCCAGGCGGGTGACTCGGCGACGTTCACGTTCGCGGCGCCGCTCGACAAGACGATCGCCGGGTTCTCTGCGCGAATGAGCCTCGGCAGCGGGTTCTCGTTTCAGAGCGGGACCCCCCTGCACGAGTGCGGCACTGTCGCGCCCCAGTCGTCCCTCGTCGATGTCAACACGGTGCGGCTCACGAGCTGCGCCGGCAACTACGACGACGGCGGCGCCGCCAACGGCGGGCTGATCACCGTCGGGGGCGTCGGAGATCTCATCGACAATCCGGCCGATCCGCTTCAGCAACCAGCCGACGGCGCGACGCCTCGGGTGCTCGACGACGAGCTGTACAACCTCGAGCCGTTCCTGGCTCAAGGTGCAACCGGGGTGACGATCGCGACGTCGAACCCGTCCCAGGATGACAACCTGTTCCTGGCGGTGATCGCGATCACTGCCCGGGCGATCGTCACGACCGAGAATTGCACGAACGGCATCGACGACGACGGCGACGGCCTCATCGACGCGGCCGATCCGGACTGCGCTCCTCCGCCCCCGCCCGCGAGCCCGCAGAGGATGACCGGCGGCGGGAGCATCTCCGACGGTGGCTTGAAGGTAAGGCACGGCTTCACTCTCCACTGCGACGCAACCCTCCCCGGCGTGCCCCAACGGCTCCAGGTCAACTGGGGCAAGGGCAACAAGTTCCACCTCACCGAACTCACCGCAGCGGCGTGCACTGATGCCCCCGGCATCAGTGAAGGCAATCCCATCGCCGGGTTCGACACGTACCGGGGCAGCGGCACCGGACGCTACAACGGGGTCGACGGAGCCACGGCCGAATGGACGCTGACCGACGCCGGTGAGCCCGGCGTTGCGGACACGTTCAGTATCCGGATCACGGACGTCGGCGCGACCGTCGTGCTCGATCGTTCGGGCACCCTGTCATCCGGCAACCATCAGGCGCATCCGGGCGACTAGCCCGAGCGCAACACCCAAGGGGGAGGGCAGAAGCCCTCCCCCTTGATGACGGCTCCCCATCGTCGTCCGCGATGGCGGTGGGGCGGTCGAGTTCAGCATCTCCGGCCCGCCGGGCGGGCGCAATTTCAGGGCTCCACCAGCCAGCAGCGAACCGACCGGTCGGCAATGACGGAGCCGTCTGGGCGGGTAACCCCGCGCAGAGCTCAATCATCCACGGCGGGCCGGTCGAGGCCGGCCAGTGCGACGCAAAAATAAGCACATTTCGGCGTGCGGCCTAGGGAGGGTGCCCGATGCCGGCGGCGGTGGTGGGGCGCGAGACTGCAAGCATGGGTCCGTGGCGCGTCCGGAACAGGTCGTTCCGCTGCAACAGGGTCCGATGGAGGGACCGATCGATGTTCTCCAGGTCACCCAGTCGGCGACGCCGCGGTCGTCGCGCCTCATGGATGGCGGCGCCCATGCTCGTCGCTGGGCTCCTGCCCACGGGCCTGTTCACCGTGCCGGTGGTGGCGAGCGGGATGCCACCAGTCGCCGATTCAGATGTCGCCTTTACCACCCAGGACATCGCCGTCGACATCTTTTTGAGCGCGTCGGATCCGGAATTCGACACGCTCACCTACAGCATCGTCACTGGACCGGACCACGGGACCATTTCCGGGGCGAGCTGTGTTTCCGCCGGGCAGTGCACGTACGCGCCTGCCGCTGGCTACGCGGGGCCGGACGCATTCACCTGGAAGGTCAACGACGGAACGGCCGATTCCAATGTGGCGACGATCGATATCACCGTCACGGCGATCGCCTTTCAGAAGATCGTTTCTGCGGGACCACTAACCCGTGTACAGGTCGGCAACGAGCTTAACTGTGCCGTGGATCACGCGAGTGACACGAGCCCGGAGTTCTTCGGCGATACGGCGTGCGCCGCGCTGATCGCGACCGGCGGCACGCTGTTCGGCCCCGCGGCGATCCCAGCCGGTGGCGGCGCGAACCCACGGACCACCTACACCCTTGTCAGCCAGTCAGGCGTGACTGGCTCTGGCACGGTCGGTGATCCGTACCGGATCGTCACGGTGGTGGACCTTGGAACGACGGGTCTGCGAGCGAGCGAGACGGATACGTATGTGGTGGGCCAGGAGGCCTACCGCACCGACGTTGCCATCCACAACTCCGGTGCAGGCAGCGTCGATGCGGTCCTGTATCGCGCCGGGGACTGCTACCTTCAGAATTCCGATGATGGTTTTGGGGCTGTCGATGCGGCCACGGGTGCCGTCAGCTGCGTTGGCAGCGTTGACAACGGAATGGGCGTAGTCGTGCCAAGCGACCGCATCGAGCAGTGGTATCCCTTATCGCCCGGCAGCAGCTACTACCACGCGAGCTTCTCCCAGGTATGGGCCTGGATCGGCTCCCAGATGCCGTTCCCAGACACGTGTCGATGCGCCGACTTCATCGATAACGGCGCCGGTCTCAGTTGGTCGCTGACCATCCCTGCAGGCCAGACTCTGACCCGATCGCATCTGACCGTGTTCTCGCCGGTCGGGATCCAGCCACTCACGACGACGAAAACGGCTGCATCGCCAAGCACAGCCGCCGGTGGGGCGAACAGCTATACGATCACCATCGCCAACCCGAATGATGTCGTTGCCGGACTGACGGCGATCACCGATACCCTGCCGGCCAGTTTCGGCTACACGGCGGGGACGACGACGGGCGCGACGACGACAGATCCGGCCTCGATGGCGCAGACCCTCACCTGGTCGGGGCCGTTCTCCGTGCCTGCCAACGGCACCCTGACCCTGACGTTCGGGGTAACGGTTTCCAACACGGCAGGTATCTATACCAATGACGCGGGTGCGACCGGTACAGCCCAGTTCATCGTCCTGTCCAGCGGTCCGACGGCGTCCGTAACCGTGACCGCGGGCCCGCCGCCCAACCCGCCGCCGACCTCGGATGCCGGTGGGCCGTACACGGGCACCGAAGGCTCGCCGATCAGCCTCGACGGCACGGTCACCAATGAGCCCGGCACCGACACGGTCACCCAGACCTGGTCGTACGTCGTCGACAGCGGCGACGCCGGGATGACCTGCGCCTTCGGCGATGCGAGCCTGGTCGACACGACCATCACCTGCACCGATGACGGCACGGTCACGGTCACGCTGACCGTCAACGATGGGGTCAACACCCCCGCGACGACGGACACGGCCACGGTGACCATCGGCAATGCCAACCCAACGGTCGATATCACGGCACCCACAGAGGCAGGGAGCTTCCTGACCGGCGTCACGGTCAACGTTTCGGCCACCATCACCGATCCGGGCAGCAACGACACCCACACCTGCAGCATCGACTGGGGTGATGGGACGATTACGGTCGGTGTGGTCGCCGCGGGCCTCTGCACCGGCAGTCATGCTTATTCGACCGCTGGTGGCAAGACGATCACCGTGACCATCACCGACGACGACGGCGGGGTCGGTACCGACACGGTCGGCATCACCGTCACCGCCCCCGTCAACCCGGCCCCGACCTCGGACGCCGGTGGGCCGTACACGGGCACCGAAGGCTCGCCGATCAGCCTCGACGGCACGGTCACCAATGAGCCCGGCACCGACACGGTCACCCAGACCTGGTCGTACGTCGTCGACAGCGGCGACGCCGGGATGACCTGCACCTTCGGCGATGCGAGCCTGGTCGACACGACCATCACCTGCACCGACGACGGGTCGGTGACGGTCACGCTGACCGTCAGCGATGGGGTCAACACCCCCGCGACGACCGACACCGCCTCGGTGACCCTCGCCAATGCCAACCCGACGGTCTCGATCACCAGTCCGGCGGACCTCGCGACCGTCAACGTCGGAGCGACCGTCAACCTGACCGCCAACCGGGGCGATCCCGGCAGCAACGACATCGCCACCAGCACCTGCAGCATCGACTGGGGTGATGGGACACCGATCACGGTCGGCACCCTGACCGCGACGACCTGCACCGGCAGCCATGTCTACGCCGCCATCGGCGTGTACACCGTGCGGGTCACCATCACCGACGACGACACCGGCTCCGCGTTCGACGAGATCATGCTCGTCGTGGTCGAGCCCGGATCCAAGGTCACCGGCGGTGGGTGGGTCACCGTTCCGGGTGAGGGCAAGCTTCGGTTCGGCCTGGTGGCCCAGCCGGATGGCGCCGCGGCCGAGGGCGAGATCCAGGTCCGCTGGGGCAAGCACCGCTTCCACGGCAAGACCGTGACCAATCTCGTCGCCAACAAGCCCAACGCCAGCTGGTCCGGTGCCGGCCGCTACGACGGCACCGACGGCTACACCTACGAGGTCCGCATCGTCGACAACGGCAACGGCGGCGGCAAGAACAAGACCCCCGACACCTTTGCCATCACCATCCGCGACAGCGGTGGGACGATCGTGTTCAGCACCGGCCCGCTCCCGCTCAAGGGCGGCAACCTCAAGATCCACTAGCTCCCGCCACGACCGGGCGGTTCCTCCACCGCCCGGTCGTCCTCCCGCCTGGTGGGGGAATGCCGAACCCGGGACCTGGAGTGCCCACACGTTCAGGTCCCGGGTTCGCGTCTGCCCCGAATCAGTCGCCCGCGGCGCGAGATGGCATGGGTCGCGAGAGCGGCGACGCCCATCGCCACGATGGAGCGTTCCGCCGTCGGCAGCGGTCGGACGGCGGACAGGAACTGTTCCGCACGGCCACGATCCACGACACGCAGGACGGCATGACCGCGCGGGGTAAGCCGCAGGATCTTCTGGCGACGGTCCTCTTCCTCGGACCGGCGCTCCATCAGTCGCCGCTTGACCAGCCCGTCGACGAGCCGGCTTGTCGCCGACGGCGACCGACCGATCGATTCGGCGAGCTCCCCGATGGTCAACGACCTGCCGTCGGCCAGGACGTACAGCGCCGCCAGCTGCATGAACCCGAGGCGCAGCTCCCCGAGCTGGCCAGCAAAGCCGATGACCAACTCTCGCCATAGCGCCCGGCCCATCGCGACGCGCTCGCTCACCTGGCGGACGTTGGCGATGCGGGTACCGGCGGCCTGCACGTGTGCGGACAGGTCGGCCTCGAACCGGCGGGCGATCGTCCGCCGCGGTGCGGGTCGCGAAGGGACTCGGCGAGTCTCGGCCATGTCGGTGCGAAGCGTAGCGCGTGTCGCCAACGCGTGCAGCCCTGCACCCGAATCGGGGGTAGGAAGATCGCGCGCGGCTACCGTCGCGAGGATGCCAGAGATCGCGTTCGTCTTTCCGGGCCAGGGGTCGCAGTTCGTGGGCATGGGTCGGGACCTTGCCGGGACCTCCACCGCGGCCGCGGCCGTCTGGGCCGCCGCCGACGCGGCCCTCGGTGAATCGATCAGCGTACTCACGTGGGACGGCCCCGCCGAGCGGCTGGACCTGACCGAGAATGCGCAGCCGGCCATCCTCGCGGCATCGATCGCGATCCTCGAGGCGCTCCGCGAACGGTGGATTGACGCCAGTCTCGAGCCACCGACGCCGGCCTTCGCGGCGGGGCACTCGATGGGCCAGTACTCCGCGATGATCGCCGCCGGCGTCCTGTCATTGGCCGATGGGGTCCGCCTCGTGCGCCGTCGCGGCGAGCTGATGCAGGCGTCCGGGCACGGTCGCGACGGGGCGATGGCAGCGTTGATCGGACTCGACGACGCGCGGCTCCCGGAGCTCGTCGCGAGGGCAGGGGCACATGGCACATTCGTGGTGGCCAATCGCAATTCGCTGGGCCAGATCGTCGTCTCGGGTGACCGAGCCGCGGTCGAGGCCGGCGCCGCCCTCGCCAAGGAATTTGGTGCGAAGCGCGCCATCGTGCTGCCGGTCAGCGTCGCCGCCCACTCGCCGCTCATGGCCGAGGCCGCCGAGCACATGCGCGAGACGCTCTCCACGATCGATTTCGCCGACCCGACGACGACCCTTCTGGCCAACGCCGACGCTCGCGCGATCACCACGGCTGAGGGCGCTCGCATCGAGCTCATCGAGCACCTGACCGCCGGCGTCGATTGGGTCGGTGCGGTGGAATCGATGGCGGCGGCGGGTGTCACCACGTTCGTCGAGGTCGGGCCTGGCAAGGTCCTGACCGGTCTCATCAAGCGCATCGCACCGGACGTCGAGGTCATTCCCGCGGACGATCCGTCGTCCATCGAGCGGCTGCTCAGCCTCGCCGCTGTCACAGCCTGAACCGCACTCTGGAGGGAGTCAACCATGCGTCGAGCGGACTATGACCGCCGCGTCGTCGTCACCGGTCTCGGGGTCATCAGCCCGGTCGGGAACGACAAGGCGACGGCCTGGTCAAACCTGGTCAACGGCGTATCCGGGCTGGACTACATCACCCATTTCGACACGTCTCGTTACGAGGCGAAGTTCGGCGGCGAAGTGCGCGACTTTGATGCCTCGGTCTGGATGGACCCCAAGGCGGCCCGCCGCAGCGAGTCGTGCGTCCACTTCGGCGTGGCCGCCGCGAAGCAGGCCCTGACCGACTCGGGTTTCGAGCTGACCGACGAGAACCGGACCGAGGTGGGGGTCGTGTTCGGTTCGGGCGCCGGTGGTCAGCAGCTTTTCCTTGACAACTTCACGGCACTCAACGAGCGCGGGCCGCGGGCCGTGTCCCCGACCTTCATCGCCAACGCCCTGACGGACAGCACGTCCGGGATGATCGCGATCGAGACCGGCGCCATCGGCCACAACGTGTGCATCGTGTCCGCCTGCGCGACCGGCACGCACAACGTGGGCGAGGCGGCCGAGGCGATTCGCCGGGGCGACTGCATCGCGGTCATCTCGGGCTCTACGGAGGCGCCGTTCATCGAGGCCGGTCATGCCGGCTTCTC
>JANOIS010000047.1:0-10962 GCA_031407755.1 Chloroflexota bacterium
GTGTCAGTTGGCCGCGGCCATCGTCGCCGCGGAAGGCGCCCCGACGACCATGCCATTCGTCACTCTTGATGCGCGCCTGGCGGATGCCGCGGCACGCGAGGGCTTCGACATCATCGGAGGCGCGCGGACGTGACCGCCCTCCAGCGCATCGAGACTGCCCACGATCCCCGCGACCTACCCGGCGCCTTCCGCCACCGCGTCGCCATCGACGTGCGCTTCGCCGACACGGATGCGATGGGCCATGTCAACAACGCGGTCTACCTGACCTACTGCGAGACGGCCCGCATCCGCTACTGGACGGACGTGACCGGTGAGCCCGTGGCCGCCCGCCACCACGGAGCGGAGAGCCTGATCCTGGCGGAGGCGCGGATCACCTACCGGGCCCAGGCATTCCACACGGACCAGGTCACCGTGGAGACTCGCGCGACGCGAATCGGGACGTCGAGCTTCACCCTGGAGCACCGCTTGACGGCACGAGCACCGGACGGCCCGGCGCGTCTCATCGCCGTCAGTGACTCCGTCCTGGTGCGCTACGACTACGCCACGGAGCGGCCGGTCGCCGTGAGCGACGAGGACACCGCCGCCATCCAGGTCTTCGAGGGCCGGCATCTGGGTCTGGCGGCGAAGTGACGTTCTCCATCGTGGCCCTGGACCCGGTCACTGGGGACCTTGGCGTGGCCGTCGCTTCGAAATTCCTCGCGGTCGGGTCGGTGGTGCCATGGGCACGAGCCGGCGTCGGGGCGATCGCCACGCAGGCCTTCGCGAACGTGCGCTACGGACCGGACGGGCTGGCTGCCCTGGAGCGGGGCCTGCCGGCGATGGCGGCCGTGACCCTCCTGACCGATGCGGATGCTGGTGCCGCTGAACGACAGGTGGGCATCGTGGATGCGCATGGCGGTGCAGGCTCCTTCACCGGCCAGGGATGCCTTCCCTGGGCGGGCGGCCGGACCGGTCCTGGATGGGCAGTCCAGGGCAACATCCTGACCGGGCCGGAAGTCGTCGACGCGGTCGTTGCCGCTTTCATAGCCTCCACGGAACCGCTGCCGAAACGTCTCCTGGATGCCCTGTTGTCCGCTGACCGAGCAGGCGGCGACCGGCGCGGTCGCCAGTCGGCGGCGCTCCTCGTTGTCCGGGCAGGCGGCGGATACGGGGAGGGTGACGACCGCTGGATCGATCTGCGTGTGGACGATCATCAGGATCCCATCCCGGAATTGGGCCGCCTGCTGGGAATCTGGCGTCTCCTGATGGAGCGTCCGGACCCGGCCGACCTCATCGTCATCGACACGGCGATCGCACGGGAGCTGCGCGGTCGCCTGACGCAGGTGGGCTGGGCCGCGGGTCCCGACGGGCCGTTCAAGGCCCGGCTCCGCGCCGCCCTGGAAGCCGTGCCCAGGGTCGGTGCGCCGCGTGCCTCAGGACCGGCGTGGGACGAGGCGTGGGATGCGGCCCTGCTCGGCTGGATGGGCGTGGCCAACCTGGAGGCACGCAGCGCAGCGCTCGGCTGGATCGATCCGGCGGTCCTTGCAGCGCTGCGCGAAGAGACCGGCGACTGAGCGTTCGATCAGTTCACGGCGTGGATCGGGGGAGGTTCAAGCCCAAGATGATGGGCCATGGTCGCCGCCTGGATCCGGCTCCGGACCTCCAGCTTGCCCAGGATATTGGAGACATGGACGCCGGCGGTCTTGGGGCTGATGAACAGGCGCTCCCCGATCTGGCGATTCGTCAGCCCCGCCGCGAGCAGACCCAGGATCTCCATCTCCCGATAGGTCAGCCCGTATGGTCGCTCGTCGCGCCGCGGCATGACGGGACCGGTCGATTCGACCGCCAGCCCAGGGTCGATGACGGCCCGGAGCTCGATCCGCCCGCGGCGGGCCAGACCCTCGATCATCGCGACGAGACGGCCGGCGCCGCGGTCCACGGCGTCACGGTGGACGGCCATGAGCAGGGGGACCGCTTCGGTTCGGCCACGTCCACCGCCTTCCAGCCAGGCCTCGGCCTCACGGACCCGCGCGTACATCGGGCGAAGCACGTAGTTGAGTCCGTCCCAGGCTACGCCGGCCGCACGCCAGGCCAGGGGTTCGGATCTGCCGGCGAGCCTCGTGGATTCCGCGGCTGCGAGGGCGGCGTACGCCCTCGCGCGCCGACGGTCGGGTGCTCGCTCGGACCTCGGCCGCGTCAGCACCGCATCGATGGCTGCAAGCGCCTCCGCACCCGATCGGGCAGCTCGTCGCGCGGACGCCAGGTCTCGCCGGGCGCGAGCGGCCACGGACAGGTCGGCCGCGGCCCGGATGGCGAGCCATCCCAGGGCGGCGTGCTGATCCTCCCATGGTGCGTGCGTGGGTGGGATCGCGATCGCTGCCCTGACGATGGGCTCAACCTCGGCAGGATGTCCGGACTCGACGATGGCCTCGGCAGTCACGAGGCCAAGGAACCGGCCGACGGTCCGGTCGCCGCCGTGGAGCCAGGGTTGCGCTGCCGCGATCTCCTCGTGCGCTCGACCAAGGTCGCCGAGGGCGATCGATACGAGTGTCCGGGAGGCTCGTGCACAGACGTCGGTGAAGCTCTCCGATGCGCCGACATCGATACTGTCGAGGAGGGCGGAAGCCTCGCGGAACCGTCCCAGTGACCACAGCGCCTCGGCGCCGTTGGCCGCGAGGCCGCAGCCGTAGAACGTCTCGAAGCCATGCCGCCGCGCGTCAGCCATGCCCTCGCGAACGATCTCGACGGCCCGCCCGTCGTCGCACGCCCAGCCGGCCACGGCGGCCATGTCCATGTAGACCACGGAGGTGTCCGGCGACGGTTCGGCCAGGCGCAGGATCTCCAGCCCGTCGCCCAGGAGTCGCTCCGCCTCCTCGATCTCACCGGACTCCAGGCACAGCGCCGCCAGGAAGTTCATGGCCTGCGCCTGGACCCGTCGCGCTCCGGCCAGGGACGACGTCGCGATCGCCTCCTCCCAGCAGCGGCGTGCTGCATCATCGGCACCCACATATTTGTGGTGCATCCCGAGGGACACCAGGGCCTCCGCCCGGTCCCGCGTCGGTGGCTCGGCCGGGATGACCGCGGCAGCCATCTTGAGGGCCTCCAGGAACCCGTCGTCTCCGGCAAGCCACAGGTATTCGCAATGCCTGATGAGCATGGACCCGCGGCGGAGCGGATCGGCATCGGGGGACAGGTGCTCCAGGGCCAGACGCGAGTAACGTGCGGCCTCCTTCGCCTCGCCCGCCACCGCGGCGCAGGCGGCGGCCCGCCTGTGGATCTCCACTCGATCCCAGCCCTCCGGCGCCGTCATCCCGCTCGATCCCTCCAGGATCCGGATGGCGCGTCGGTATTGGACCAGGGCATCCCGGTGGGCGGCGATCGCCTCAGCCTCCACGGCCGCGACAAGCGAGGCGGCCGCCGCCCCGGAGCCGTCGCCGGCCAGGTCGCGGTGGTGAGCCACTCGAGCGGCCAGGTGGGCCCGTTGCACCCCGTTGGCGGGCCACTCGTCCATGAGGGCATCCGCGCACCTTGCCCGCAATCGGCGCCGCTCGCCCTCGAGGAGGTCGGCCTCGACGGCCTCGGCCATCAGGGCGTGCCGGAACCGATAGGTCTCGCCGTCCTGGTCACGGACTGGCACGAGGAGATGGGAGCGGATCGCCTGGCGCAAGGCGACATCGGCCTCCGCCTCCGAGCGATCAAGGACTGCCGACAGCAGCCGCTCGTCGGCCTGGGGACCGGCGACGGCCGCAGCGGCCAGGAGCGCCTGCACCTCCGGCGGCTGACGGCTGAGCTGGTTGAGCAGGATGTCCCGGAGGCTCGACGGCATCGCGGCACGCTGACCGTCCTGGTGGGCCCAGGCGAGCTGTTCCACGAAGAACGGGTTGCCGTCCGACCGCCGATGGATCCGCGCCACGAGATGCTCGTCCAGATGGTCGCCCAGCATCGTACGCAGGTATGCGGCCGTTTCAGGCAGGTCGAGCGGTTGCAGGTCGAGTCGCTCGACCGTCGGCCGGCGCGTGAGCTCGGCGAGCGTTCCGGCCAGCGGTCCCCCCAGCCGGACATCATCGGTCCGGACGGTGGCGACGATCAGGCAGCGCGTCGAGTCGATATTGCGGACCAGGAAGGTCAGCAGATCGAGCGTCGATCGATCCGCCCAGTGGATGTCTTCGACCACCAGCACGAGTACGCCCACGGCGCCCAGGTGCTCCACCGTGGCGAGGATGGCCTCGAAGAGACGCACCTGGCCAAGGCCCGCCAGTTCGAATGGTGCCGTCTCTCGCGAATCCACCCGGCCGATCGCCGGCACCAGGATCGCGAGCTGCTCGACGACCGCGGTATGCAGCGCCGCCGGGTCGAGCAGGCCCGACGAGATGGCCCCATGGAGGGCCTGGGCGATCGGGCCGTAGGGCAGCCCGGCGACGCCGGATTCCACGCAGTCGCCGGTGAGGACGTTGGTGCCGCATCCGCGGGCTCTGCCGGCGAACTCCGTGACCAGGCGCGTCTTGCCGATCCCCGCCTCGCCGCCTACGAACAGCGCGGCACCACCACCCGCTTCCGTCCGGGCCAGGGCACGCTCCATCATGTCGAGCTCCCGGACTCGACCGACGAACGGCGCGCGCTCCTTCGCGGCCCCCATGACGTGGATTATCGCGGCCTGTCAAGGACTCCAGGCTTCAGCCAGGGACCGGATGCCGATCGGGGGCCGATGCGGATGCTCCCGTGATCCATCCAGCCCTGGATCTTGTGGCTCGGACTCGCCACGTTCGGGTCCACACCGGCGGCGTACAGGCGCAGAGCCATGCGGTCCGGACCCGGGTCGCCCACCGAATCCGCGCAATACAGGTCCGCCCGGAACGGCAGCCGCCCGGCCCCGTTCGCGGTCGACGCGACGCCTCGCAGGTGCGCCCATCCCTTATTGGTCGTCACGATCCAGACGAGGACACCAGGCAGGACCACGAGGCCGTCAAGATCCACGTCAAGCGTCAGGGGACCGCGACCCGCCCGAAGCACCGCCGTCGTGACGATCAAGCGGACGCCCGCCTGGGCCCGCCCTGCCCCATCGGGGTGGAGCAGGCCGACAGCGATCAGATCATGTGGTCCGGCTGCCGTCTCGATGCTCGTGTCGTCTCCTCCTACGATCGCCCGGCTGTCGAATCGCCTGATGAACCGTATGGCCGGAAAGCCTCGCCGACATCGGGAGGTCTACCTAGGTCGATCCTCGCGAAGTGTTCATTTCTCGAGGAGACCGTCGCGCATCGCCATGGTCGCAGCCTGGACGCGGCCGGCTACCCCGAGCTTGCCCAGGATGTTCCCGACGTGGGCGCCGGCCGTCTTGGGGCTGATGAACAGGATCTCGGCGATCTCGCGATTCGATCGACCCGCGACGATGAGGGCCAAGACCTCGCGCTCTCGACTCGTGAGGCCATGACCATCGGCCGCCATGCGCTTCCGGGCGACCGGATCCTCGTCGTCGTCAGCCATGTCGATCCGGGCGCGGCGGGCCAGGGCCTCGATCTCGCGGCGGAGGGGATCGGCTCCGAGGGCGACAGCCGTCTGCATCGCTGCCCGAAGGAGGGACGTCGCCTGGGTCCGGTCGCCACGGCGGTCCATGCTCGCCTCGGCATGGCGGAGGGTCGACCACGCAGCCTGATATGGAACACGCAATGCGGTCCACGCAGCGGCGGCTGCGGCCCACATCTCGGGATCGTTCGGGCCATCCAGCCGGCTCAGGGATGCCGCCAACTCATGGCGCCACGCGCTGGTCTCCAGCCGCGGTTGATCGGCTTTCCACGAGGCTTCGGCTTCGTGGAACGCCTCGACGAGCGTTTGGACCACGCGCCGAACACGTCGCCGCTCCGCGACGTCCAGGCGCGTCGAGACGGCCGCCGACGCGGCCGTCGCTCCCAGGACGGCCGCCTCCGCCCGCTGCTGAAGCCCGCTCAGGCTCCCGATCGGTGCGGACCGCTGCAGCGCGTCCGCCGCAGCCTCCAGAGCTGCCATGGCGTCGCCGGCCAGGAGCGCCAGTTCACCGGCGATGATCGGGTGGAAGGAATCGACCTGCGCTCCGAGTCCGAATTCGGGCCGACTGAGCAGGGAACGAGCTTCCGCGAACCGCCCGCGGTGGGATGAGATCCTGGCCTGGGCCAGCAAGGTCTCGTCACGCGTGCGACCCAGGGCGTCCTGCCTCTGCGCGCGGAGCAGCTGTTCCTCCGCCTCGTCCCAGCGACCCCGCATGAACAACCATGCCGCGGCGTTCGCAATCATCCCGATCGTTTGAAAGCTGCCGATCGCGCCGATGCGCTCGGCCATCTTGATGCCCTCGAAAGCGACCTCGATGGCCCGGTCGAAGTCCCCGAGTACGTCAGGGACAAAGGGACGGTCCAGCGCGATCAACAGGATCGCCTCCGCATCGTCGGACGCGATCGCGAGGTCTCGACTTCGTTCGAAATCCTCGGACGCTCCGCTGACATCGCCTCCATGGAGGCGGACCAGGCCCCGCTGACAGAGCGCCATCGATTCGATTGCAACGAGGCCATACCGTGCTGCGATCTCGATCGCCGGCTCGATGATGGCCGGGACATCATCCAGGCGCACGAGGTTGACCAGGCAGATCGCGCGCGACAGCAGGGCGCGAGCGTATGCCGCGGGCGGGCCGTCACGGAGCAACTCCACCGCTTCAGCCGTCGCCGCGAGAGCGCCATCGTTGTCACCCAGCTCAGCGCGGTAGATGCCCAGCCGTTCCAGGGCCAGCGACCGAGCGATGACGTCGGAGGCGGGGAGCGCCACGAGATGCTCTTGCGCGAGGACCACGGCCTCCACGATGCGCCCGGAGAAGCGCATCGTGCTGGCGGCCTGCGCCAAGACGTCGGTTGGGACGCGTTGAGCGTCAGGTCCAGTCGGGTCCCGCCGATAGAGGTCGATGGCTCGCTCGTACGCCATCGCCGCAGCGTCGAAAGCCAGGTTGCCGGCCGCGGCCCTCGCTGCCGCGAGGTACCACCGTCGGGCGAAGTCCGCCCGCTCTGCCGCAGCCCAGTGTCGCGCGATCTCACCGGCGAGCGTTGGCTCATGCTCGGCCACCGTCTCCAAAACGCCAGCCCAACGGCCGTGCAGTCGCCTTCGTTCGCCGGCGAGGAGATCTCCGGCGACCGCCTCACGACTGAGTGCGTGACGAAATTCCATCGCGTCGTCGTCCGGTCGCCGGATCAGGATGGCCTGGCCCACCGCCTCGATCATCGCAACCTGGAAGGCGTCGTGCGCCAGGTCGACGACGGATCGCAGCCGGTCGATCCCGACAGCGGTACCGCCGATGGCCGCGGCTGCCACCAGCGCCTGGGCGTCCGGGCTGAGCATGGCCAAGCGGGCCAGCAGGATGTCTCGCGCCGCGATCGGGACGCTCGTGCGATCGCCGGACGCCGCAAGGGCGATCAGCTCCTCCGCGAGGAACGGGTTCCCGCCCGATCGTCGATGGAGCGCCGCAACCTGGTCGGGTGGAACAGGACTGTCGGCGATCGATTCGGCCTGGCGCCGCACCTCGTCCCGAGTGAGCCTTCGGAGCTCGATGCGTTGGTTGACGGCCTCGCGCATCAGGGCCGACAGGAGGTCGCCCAGGCCGGGATCATGCGCAGGGTCGTCCGAGCGGCTGGTCATGACCGTGGTGATGCGTGTTGACCGGAAGTTCCGTACGAGGAACGCCGTCAACTCGAGGGAGGAGCGATCCGCCCAATGGATATCTTCGATGATGACGACGAGCGGCCGGATCTCGGCCGCCGCCACCAGGATGTCGAGGATCCCGCCGAAGAGTCGTGCTCGGCGAATGTCCTCCGAGGCCGCCGGCAGCGCGGCGCCCGATGTCGCCGGGGATGAACCCACCGGGAACAGCGGCGCGAGCGCCTCGGCGACGGGTCCAGCGATCTGCATCCAGCGGTCGTTGCCAAGCGACCGCCGTAGATGTCGGAGCAACTCCAGGTACGGGGCGAACGGCACGCCCCCGGAACCCAGATCCAGGCATCCGCCTACCAGCCCCAGGGCATCGGCAGCCGCCACGGGGCCGCGCATGAATTCCTCGACCAGTCGGGTCTTGCCGATGCCCGCCTCGCCAAGGATGACGACCGTTGCCGCGTGGCCGGACAGCCCATCGGTGAGCGCCCGACCCAGCGTTGCCAGCTCCGCCTCTCGGCCGATCAGGACTGGGCTCTGGACGCGCGACACAGCCGTATGGTGCGCTGGTCAGATGTCCGTGACGCGCCGGAAGATGGCGACTGCGTTCTGGCCGCCAAAGCCGAAGCCATCCACCGCGACGGTGTCCACCTTGGCCGCTCGCGCTGTCAGCGGCACGTAGTCAAGATCGCATTCCGGGTCCGGCGTGCGCAGGTTGGCGGTCGGTGGGATGACCCCGTCGCGGATGGCGCCGATGCCGGCCAGGGCCGAGGCGACGCCGGCGGCGCCGACGAGGTGCCCGATCATCGACTTGGGCGAGCTGATGGCGACCTTGTAGGCGTGGGCACCGTAGGCCGCCTTGATGGCGCGCGTTTCGGTCACATCGTTGAGTGGCGTAGCCGTGCCATGGGCAACGATGTAGTCGATCTCGTCCGGGGCCACATCGGCATCGCGCATGGCGTTGGTCATGGCCCGGGTCTGGCCCCGACCGGTCGGTTCCGGCGCGCTGATGTGGAACGCATCGGCCGTCAGGGCGGCGCCCATGACCTCCGCGATGGGCGTCGCGCCGCGGGCCAGCGCGTGCTCCAGCGACTCGACGATACAGACGCCAGCGCCCTCGCCCAGCACGAACCCATCCCGGGTCCTGTCGAACGGCCGCGACGCCGTTGCTGGATCGTCGTTGCGCTTGGACAGGGCGGTCATGTTGGCCAGTGCCGCGACCCCCATCGGCCAGATCGGGGCCTCCGACCCGCCCGTGACCACGACGTCACACTCGCCGGTCCGGATGAGGCGCAGGGCATCCTGGAAGGCGATGACGGAGGTCGCGCAGGCGGCCACCTGAGTCATGACCGGGCCAGTCAGCCCCCATTCCATGGAGATCATCGCTGCGCCCATCGAGCCGGACAGCGCCGGCACCGCGAACGGTGACACGAAGCGCGGCCCCTTGGTGTCCAGGACGTGGGTTCCGTCGATGATCTGCTCGATTCCGCCGCCGCCCGTGTTGACGACCACACCCACCCGATCGCGCTGCTCTGGCGTCATGGCCGCAAAGTCGATGCCGCTGTGGGCCACGGCCTCCCTGCCGGCCGCCATCGCGAAGTGGATGAACCGGCTCATGCGTCGGGCCATCTTGGCATCCATGAACGCCCTGGGATCAAAGTCCAGGACTTCCGCCGCGATCCGCACCTCGTGCCCGGAGGCATCGAAGCTCTGGATGAGCCGGGTGCCGGTCACGCCGGCCTGCAGGTTCGCCCAGTACGTCGCGAAGTCGTTGCCGATGGGCAGCACCGCACCAAGGCCGGTGATGACGGCGCGGCGGGCAGGATCACGGTCAGGCAAGGAGTCACCTCGTATGTCGGGCAGTCACCCGATTGTAGCGGGATGAAACTGACCCTCTGAGACTCGAGGCGAAGAACCAGGTCCACGCGATCCTCCTCCTGCGCAACCTCGCCTGGGCTCGCCCGACATGCGCCGCCTGCTCACCCTCCGGGCGTCAACGCGACGACGGGACAGCTCGTGGCGTACCTCGGGCTCTACGCGCGGGTCCGCCAGTCGGGCAAGGATGACGCTCTCGGCTGAAGCAGGTCGATGGCCTGCGTGCGCGAACCACCTACGGGCATAAGGACGCCCCGGCGGCGGGGCCACCGGGGCGTCTGGAGCGCGGATACCCGATCCCGGCCAGATCGCCTATTTGGCGCGATGGATGACGATGCTCCCGGCGATGGCCATCGCCGGGCTCGCGTCGTCGCCGTCGCCCATCTGGTTGTCATACACGATGTCACCGGAACTCTTGACCCAGATCTTCATCCGGAACCGGTCAACGCCACCGCCGCCGGTGGCCTGGCCGTCGGTGGCGGTCAGCATGAAGCCGTACTCGCCGTCACCGTTGATCGTGCCGGTGCCCTTGTACTGGGCCCTGGCGCCGGCGACGACCAGCCACTGGTATGCCGAGGAATGGAAGTTCAGGTCGCCAGCTTGGAACTGGAACTCCGTGCTGCCGGTCGGCACATTGGCGCCCTTCAGGTATTTCGACACGAACCCGAAGGTGGCCTTGCCGGTGAGGGTGGGGTCAGCGGCGTAGGCCCCAGCGGGAGAGGTGATCCAGCCGCCGCCGGTGACGAAGCCACCGCTCGGGTCGTAGACCACGATGTACCGATACTCCTCGGTGTCCGTGCCGCCGGTCCCGTCGCTGATCCGGCAGGTCAGCGTGTACACGCCGGCCGCCTGGTACAGGTGAGTCGCGTCGATGGATCCGGCCCCGACGCGCGTGTCCGGCGATGTCCCGTCACCCCACGACAGGCTGCCGCTGGTCACGGTCCCACCGAAGGTCGCCGTGGCCCCGACGGACGTGCCGAGCGCCACGATCGGCTGCTCGACGGTCGGCCCGCACGCCGAGATGAATCCGAGGGGAGCCGGGTCGGTACCGTCCGGTTTCCCGTCACCGTCAGTGTCCGGGTTGTTCGGGTCGCAACCGATCTCGATCTCGCGGCCATCGTTCATCCCGTCGCCGTCGGTGTCCGCAGTCAGCGGGTTGGTCCCATATCGGAACAGCTCGTCGCCGTCCGAGAGCCCGTCACCGTCAGTGTCCGGGTTGTTCGGGTCGCAACCGATGATCAGCTCGATGACCGTCAGGACACCATCCCCATCCGGGTCATCATCCAGAGTCCCGCCAAGGAGCCCAAGGAACTCGGTTCGACGGCCCCCCCCACCGCCCGTGTCTTCCCTGGGGGTTCACCTGCATTGTTTTTTTTAGGTGGGGTGGCCGCCTCGACCCCACAAATACGCGACTGTCTGGGGGTGGCCTTACACTTCGTTTGCGGTGGCCCC
>JANOIS010000061.1:0-4185 GCA_031407755.1 Chloroflexota bacterium
CACGACCATCAGATCAAGGTCGGCCGTATGGCGCGGCGGCATGTAGGCATTGGCGGCGATGGCACCAGCGGCCGCATTGGGAACGCCACCGCTGTCCAGCAACGCCGCTGTCTCGCGCCACCATTTCAAGGTCGTCCCTCGGTGCTTCATGAGGTCGGCCAGGACACTGCCGGAACCGGGTCGCTGCCGACGTCGAGACATCGCGATGTGCGAATGGCGTGCGGCGATACGCTGGGCCTGAGTCGGCATCGCCAAAGTGTACGACCAGGGTGGTACCAGGTGGCGGCAGGACGCGGCCTCATGCGGATCGATGGTTCCGGCCAGCCTGCCGCCGGCGCCAGGCGACGAACCCGACGACCAGCAGGGCGATCGCGACCACGACGGCCGCGATGACCACGCGGGCGGTTGGCGCCGGATCCAGGACGACGGTGCGCAGGGGACCCGACACGCCAAGTGATCGACCCTGATCGGTGACCTCCACCGAGATGACGAGCGGGCCGTAACCGGTCCCGGACAGGATCGCCGGGATACCTTGCAGACGTTGCACCTCAGGCGGCGGCCGCAGGGGGGATCGATCGCGATAGATGACCTCCGGCTTCCAGCGCGAGGTCGGCCATGCCCATTCACACGGCTCGTGTATTCCCTGCCACGGGCTGCCACGCTCAGGCACGGCAAGCATCGTGACCTCGAGGTCACGAGCGGTCGCGGCCCCGATCCGCCAGTACGTTTCCAACCAGATCAGGGTCGGACCGTCCAACCGACCACGTTCCGTTCGAGCGCCGACAAGGGTCAGCGGCCCGACCGCGATCGGCGACATCGAGGCGTCCTCGGGAACGACCGATACCGTGCAGTCGGTCGGCGGTTCCGTTCGCGGTCCGGGCGCGGGCCCCGGGTTCGACCTCCAGATCGGGTCGGGCTGATGTGTCGGTCGGTCGCGCGCAGGCGGGTCGAGGACCAGGGTGCCATCGTTCACGATCGTGCCGAGAGCCCAGGATCGAGCGTCCATCGCAGCGAGGAGATCGGTAGCTTCCAGTGGGTTCGCCGATCGGGTCCAGGACCGCTCGGTGACGAGGGGGACCGTCCGGATCCCCTCCACCCCTGCCGAGGATAGCGTCAGGATGAAATAGGCTGCCTCCGCGGGCTCCGGAAAGTCAAGCAGCAACGAACCCGCATTGTGGAGGATGGGGCGGCCATCGTGGACCTCGAGCCCCTGCACCGCATGGGCCCCGCCACCAAGCACGACGTCCGCCCCGAGATCGATGAGCAGTTTGGCTGCCGCGCGGTCGGCCGGGTCCGGGGCCGTGCTGAACGAGGCCCGGAAATGCGGCAGGAGGACGACGACATCGGCCTTCGTCCGTGCCTCGTCGATGACCGGGCCGACCGCGCGCGTCCAGGCGTCCAGGTCCGTGACGGACAGGTAACACGTTCCGAACTGGCCGTCGCCCGTGGCGTAGGCCGGCTCAGCGGCATTGATCGAGAGCACCGCGATCCGCAGGCCCTGCGCGGCCAGGTACGCCGGTGCGCAGGCGGATCGTACATCCCGCCCGATCCCTGGGTGCGCCAGACCCATATCGGTCAGGATGCGGTCCTCTTCGTCAAGCGCGGCCGGCCCGTAATCGCGGGCATGGTTGTTGGCGGTCGAAACAAGGTCGATACCGTTTGTCGCGAGCACCGCCAGGGTTTCGGGCCGAGCGAGGAAGTAGTAGTCGCCGACGTTCCCGGTGTCGACGGCGTCCGCCCCGGAGCCAACGACACTCTCCAGGTTGACCATCGCCAGGTCCGCGTCGCGGAGATCCGCCGCCGCGGCAAGCGGAGCCTCGGCTCCGTGGCGGGCAACGTAGGTGTTGACGTCCGCGCCCAGGATCACGTCACCACCAAAGGCAAGGGTCACCGTGGGCAGGGTCGTCAGGGCGCTGTCGCCGGGCAATCGTGCGGTCGCGTCCTGACCCACGACCAGCGTCGCGCTGAGTACCCAGATGCAGGAGACGATCGCGATCCGAGCTCGGTCCGACACAGGCGCCAGTGTCCGGTACCGGCCGTGCCTTCGCAAATGCCGGCTCGATGTCACGCCTGCCTGCTCAGCGTGGACACCGGCCTGTTCGGCGCTCGGCGCGATTTCGACGTATCGTGCCCCCTCGCGCGGCCGGCTGGCCGACGCCCAAGGGACGCAGAAGGAGCCTGTTCATGGTCACCGTCGGTCTGCTCGTGCGGCTCGAGGCCAAGCCCGGCAAGGAGGCGGATGTCGAGCGCTTTCTCGAAGGCGGTCTCGCGCTGGTCAACGACGAACCGGAGACGATCGCGTGGTTCGCGATCAAGATGGGGCCCTCGACGTACGGGATCTTCGATGTCTTCCCGTCCGATGCGGGTCGCCAGGCCCACCTCGAGGGCCGCGTCGCGGAGGCGCTCATGGCCCAGGCGGCCGACCTGTTCAGCGAGGCTCCGGACATCGGCCAGGTCGACGTGCTGGCGGCCAAACTTCCCGGCTGAACCGTCGGGCGGGCGTCCCTTGGAAGGGGCGCCTGCCCCCGCAGTCGGCGGATGGGTCGGCCGCGATCGGTCACCTTACGACCAGGGGTCGTGGTAGTCGATGAATCAAGACGTCGGACGATGGACACCGAGCCCGCCCACCCTCCACCGACGCGCCGCCGACGCCTGGATGTGCCGGCGTTGTCGCCGAATACGACGGTGGGTCATAGCTGACGGACATCCGGGATGGATCACGGTTCAGCAGCCCGGCACGACCCACCTGTCAACAACGTGTCCGGGAATCTCCGATCTAGCACATGACCGCCGCAGCCTGGGGCGCCGAGGCAGCGCCCGTAGGATGGTCGGACGTATGTGACCGTTCCAAGGGAGGCACCCCAGTTTGGTGGCCGGCTCGACCGACCGAATGGCGGCCCTCACCGCCGTCTTCGGGTTCTCGCTCAGCCTCGGCGTCGCGACCGTGTCGATCCCGTTGCTCGCCCTGTCCGCCGGCTACGATCCGGCCGCCGTCGGGTTCCTGGTCGCGACGTCAGCGGCGAGCCAGTTCGGCGCGCGCCTGACCCTGCCGATCCTGCTCGGGCGTTTCGCCGATCGGTCGCTCATCGGCGCGTCGAGTCTGCTCATGGCGATGGCGTTCGTGCTCCTGGTGACGTCGACCGCGTTGCCCGTGTTCGTGGTGGCCCAGCTGTGCGCGGGTGCGGCGCGCGCGATCTTCTGGACCAGCAGCCAGACCCATGCCGTCCGAGGCGATGGCCCAGCCGTGCGTGGACTCGTTGACCTGAACGTGATCGGTAATACGGGGACACTTGCCGGGCCGGCGCTGGGCGGGATGCTGGCCGTATTCGGCCTACCCGTCGCCCTGGCCGCAGCTGCGCTGGGGGCTGCGGGCGCGGCCGTCGCCGCGGTGTTCATGCGTCCGCTGCCGCCCTACGATCGAACCCAGTCGGCCGGCACCGTGGGCCTGCTCAGCCGCGATGGGGTCGACGTCGCGTGCTGGGCGAGCGTGGCCGGTGGGACGTGGTGGTCGATGATCGGCTCGTATATCCCGGTCATCCTCGTGGGCGCCGGACTCGGCACGATCGGGACGGGCTGGCTGGTTTCGGGCTCCGAGGCGGCCGGCATGATCGCTCTGCTCGTGCTTCGCCGGCTGCCAGAGCGGCGCATCGGGCGGGTCGTGCGTGGTGCTGGTTTCGTGGCGATCGGGGCGCTTATCGGCGTCGCCGTGGCGCCGGCTCGACCGGAGGTCTACGCCCTCCTGCTTGCGGTCGGCGGGGCCGCGAGTGGCACGGTCACGACCCTCGCGCCGGCCATGGCCAGCCTGGCGGCGGGCCCCAACGAACAGGGCGATGCGCTGGCCCTGAGCGGCACGTTCCGGGCCGGTGCACTGTTTGCCGCGCCGGCGGCCGTGGGGTCGTTGCTCGTCGTGCTGCCGATCGCAGGAGCGCTGGCGTTGGTCGGGGCGATCGTCGCGTTGCCGGGGGTCGCCGTGGGATCCGGGCGTATCAGGCGACGCCCGTCAGGGTCATGACGACGGCGTCGGAAAGCGTTGGCCAGGCGTCGAGGGCCCACGGGCCGTAGTCGCGATCGGTCAGGCAGACAAGCGCGCGATGCAGGGCGGGATCCACCCACAGGAACGTACCGGCGCCCCCGAAATGCCCGAACGTCGCCGGCGAGTTCAGGTCACCCGTCCAGTGCGGTGTC